>DFIJ01000175.1 GCA_002372775.1 Christensenella sp. UBA3700 | reverse complement strand
AAGGATAAGTATTCATCTTTTTCTTATGGACTTTGGAGAATTAAAGAACTTGAAGAGGAATACTATCAATCTAAGCATAGACGTCGGGGAACTAATCGTAAATTAGTTTTCTTTACGGGAGGAAGATAAATGGATAGAGACAAAGACAAAGAGTTTCTAACTACTTTTTCAAACTCCTATACCAAAATGATAGCTACTAACGATGCTTCTTATTCTGGTTTAAGTAATGGTTCTTTCTTGTATAGAAGAAAACCTTTTAAAGAATATACTTTAGAAGAAATTGAAAAAATAATCGAGTCTGGTTCTTTAGAAGAAAAGGTCAGACTTTCTCGTAATTATTTCAATAAAGGTGGGTTTTATGCAAGAATTTTATTACATTATGCTACTTTATTAAAATACACGGGTTTGTTAATTCCGAATCCAAGTTTTGGCAAATCTCTCTCCGAACCGTATATAATTAAAAAGTATAATAGTGCGATAAACTTTATTGATAAAGCCGACCTACCATTACTTTTTACCGAAATAGCCATTCGTGCATTGCGCGATGGAGCATATTTTGGCATTATAAGTTCAATCACTAATGAATCTATAGTTTTAATAAACTTACCTGCTTCTTTTTGTCAATCTAGATTTAAAGATGAGTCGGGAAATGATTTAATTGAATTTAATGTTGCTTATTTTGATACTATCACAGACCGAGAAAATAGAAGAAAAGCTTTAAAGGCTTATCCAAGAAAAATTTCTGATTGGTATAGAAGATATAAGTTAGGAAAAGTTAAAAGTAGTTGGATTTTTGTACCCGCTGAAATGGGAGTATGTATACCATTCTTAAATGGCGAGCCAGCGTTTTTAAACATAATTCCTGCCGCGATTGAATATGACCAAGCAAGAGATATTAATAAAGAAAGGGATTTAGAAGAAATTCGTAAAATTATTGTTGAAAAAATACCTCATCTGCAAGATGGTGAACTATTATTTGAACCAGATGAAGCAGCAGTAATGCATCAAGGAACTGTTAAAATGATGAAGGGAAATCCCAATGTTTCCGTTTTAACAACTTATGCTGATGTAGATGCGATTGTTTCTAAAACTTCAAATGATAATTCGACTAGTAGTATTGAAAAAGCCATGACGAATATTTATTCTGAGGCTGGTACTAGTCCACAGTTATTTGGAACAGAATCAAACTTATCATTAGAAACTTCTATTAATAATGATATGGCATTAATGATGGTATTAGCACGGAAAATGTCTCGCTTAATTACTTTCTTAATTAATGATAAATTTGGTAATACGAATATTTCTTTTAAATATACAATTCTTCCTATAACTTATTATAATGAAAGTAAATATATTGAAAATTCATTAAAAATGGCTAATTCTGGCTACAGTTTCATTCTGCCCGCATTGGCTATGGGTATTTCCCAAAAAGAGCTTGGTAATATTAAAGATTTAGAAAATGACGTTTTAGATTTGAAAGAAAAACTAATTCCGCTTAGTACTTCTTATACAGAGTCTGGAAATAGTCCTGGCCGCCCAGAGAAGCCCGCGGAAGAAAAAAGTGCTAAAACGATTGCTAATGAGAAATCATTAGATGGTGGAGGTACAAGTGTCAATGGATAAAAATTTAACTAAGTTTTCTCTTTCTCTTTATGGTGATATAACTGCTTATAACGATGTTATTTCTAAAGCAAGATGCCGCATTTTTTATAAATATGGCAATCGAAATGGCACTTATATTACGGATGAGTTTGCAGAACAGTTAATTTCTACTATCCCCTATGCGCCGGTTAAAGGCATTTACGATAGTATGGAAAACGATTTTACAGACCATGGACATCAACGTCATGAAGGCAGAATTTATGGAATTGTACCTTTTGAACCAAATTTTGCTTGGGAAAAACATTTAGATGACGATGGTGTAGAAAGAGAATATGCTTGTGTAGATGTATTATTATATACTGGTATATATAAGCAAGAAGCTTTAAATATAGTTAATTGTTCTCAATCTATGGAATTGTATGCAGATTCAATTGATGGTGAATGGAAATATATTGATGGAAAAAAATACTTTGTTTTTAATAAAGGTTGTTTTTTAGGATTGCAAGCTTTAGGTGAGGATTATGAGCCTTGCTTTGAGGGCGCCGCCTTCTATTCACTTTATGAATCAATTCAAAATTTAGTTACTAGAATTGAGCAATTTGAATTACAAACAAAACAAAGTATAGGAGGAGAAAAGCATATGAATTTTAAACTTTCTGATAATCAGAAGTATGATATGATTTGGACTCTTCTAAATTCTAGATTCAATGAAGAGAATGGATATATTATGGACTACGCTGTATGCGATGTTTATGATAATTATGCCATTACTTTTAATTATGGATCTAAAGATTATGAAAGAGTTTATTATTCGAAGAATGATGAAACCGATTCTCTTGAAATTACTCAAAGAGAGAAGTGCTACATCGTAGATATTAATGAAGAAGAGAAACGTGCTTTAAAGGTACTGCAAGAAATGAATGGCGGAACCTATGAGAAAATTGACGAAGTAGTCAATGGTCTGAAGGAAGAAAATGAAAACTTTAGCCAGAAAATTGAAGAGCACGTTGGACAAATCTCGACTTTAGAACAGGAAAAGGGTGAAATCGAGACTGAACTCAATGAAGTTAAAGAAAATTATTCGAACTCTTTAGAGCAGATAACTACTTTAACTGAGAGTAATCAAGAGCTAGAAAACTTTAAAGCTGCTGTTATTAAAGAAGAGAAAGAAAGCATTATTGAACGCTATGCACAAGTGTTAGATAATGAAGTTGTTGATTCTTTTAGAGAGAAGTTAGAAGATATGACGGCTGATGAGTTGGATAAAGAGCTGGCTTATACATTAGTTCAATCCCAACCAACACTTTTCACTAACAAAGAAGAAGAAGGATATACTCCTAAGGATGATGTGTCTCCTAGTGGTATAGAAAGTATTCTTACTAAATATAGAGATAGATAAACGGAGGATTTATTATGGCTGATAAAAGACTTGTAATTGATGGATTCGGTCAGGTAGAATTAAATCAAGTAAGCTTCCGTAGAGATGGTCGTATTGAGGCTCAGTGCGCACTTGATGCTACTGATTTTGCTTCCGTTCCGGCTGAAAATGGAATGCTGCTTGCTATAGACAGAGTTAATAGAACTGTTAAGTTCCCTACTG
>DFIJ01000080.1 GCA_002372775.1 Christensenella sp. UBA3700 | reverse complement strand
CTTGTGGCTCTAGTGACGCTTATACCAATAATAATACAGCTAATAATCTATCATTTGGTAGACCACCTGTATGTATATTGAGGGTTGGTGATTTCTATTACACTAAGATTATAATAGAAAGTCTCACTGTTGATTTCGACCCATTAATGTGGGATTTGAATGCTGAAGGAATTGGTGTGATGCCAATGATAGCAAACATCAATATGTCATTTAAATTTATCGGTGGTAGTAGCTTATCTGGTCCAATATCAAGATTGCAGAATGCTCTTTCATTCAATGCTTACGCTAATACAGAGGTATACGATAACAGAGCAGAACTTGCAGAATATGACGATAATGGAAATCTAGTTAAATTTGCACCTTATAATCCATCTAAATAATTAAAATATGGGAAGATACGATAGATACGAGAAATTCAGAAGGGACGGACAAATTTTGCACGTCCCTTATATAGAAATACCTATAAAAAGTACTGATTATTATACTTATTATGAGGCAGGGAAAACAAGATTTGACTTGTTATCCTATCAGTACTATGGGGATGCCAATTATGATTGGCTAATATTGCAAGCAAATCCTGAACTTGGTTCTTTGGAGTATAAGATTCCTAGTGGAACAAGAATCAGAATACCTTATCCATTGGATACTACTATAGCAAGATATAATGCTGATATAGATACATATGAAAAATTATATGGATTAGAATAAACACGATGGCAAAAAGTAGAACAATAATAAGTCAGACTAACAATATAGTTTATGTTGAGCCTAATTATAACAGCTCAGTAAACGGATACGATGAGGGAGGTTTGGAGACATTTGAAATGACTCCAGACCTTGAAGACTATAGCATTTTTGTTAATCTTGAAATAGAAACAATAGGTAGAACTATCCAAACTGGTAATAAAGTTTATAAATTTTCATATATAAGCAAAGGCGGAAATGAGTCTGTTAATCTTATGGGTGGAACTAAAATAACAACCACAGATGGAGGCTCAATAAACTCGTTAACTACCAATTGGACTGATACACATATTTCAGATATAAAAGGAGCTGGGGCAAGTGCTGAACTATTCGGAATAAACTATATTGATATAGCCTATAATCACTTTATGGTTCCTGAAGTAACCATTGAATTCGTTGATATTCGTGGTGCTTCAGTGTTTGCTCAAAAGGAAGCATTTGAAACCAACAATGCTGAAATGGCTATAGGCGGAAATTATGACGGCAATATTGTTAATACTTTTTTCCAATGTTTTTTCACTTTCCCTTATCCTAAGTTTACTCTTTTTGTAAAAGGGTTTTATGGCCAACCAGTAGCATATGAATTAACTTGCGCTGATTTTAGAGCAAGATTTAATTCTGATACAGGTAATTTCTCTTGTACTGCTAAATTCGTTGGCTATCAATTCTCATTTTTAAATGACGTAATGCTTAATGCCTTAGTAGCAGCCCCTTATTCAGACTTTTTGGGTGCTGCTTATTGGCATGAGAAAAACTTTACAATTCCTGGATATAATGGTGGAGAAAAAGCTATACCTAAGATTGGAGAACTCCTTAAACAAATGAAGCAAGCTGAAACTGCTGCTGAGCAAATTTCCCAATCAAGTCCAGAAATGCAAGAAAAAAATAACGTAGAACATATAACCCAAAAATATAACAATATTAAAAGTTTATATGAAAACTATGTTTCAAAAATAAATGAATTGGTGAAGAATAAAAACCTATCTGATGATGCGGATTTATTCATTACTGATTTGGCAGATTATAAAATAGGTGAAGGTGCTATTGTTATCGTTGAAAATGATGCAAAAGAATCATTTGCTGAACATTTCGATGATAAGGATGGTACTGTTAATGGCGCTTACGAAAGCTTAATTGCTGAAATAAAAACATTTAATGAGGAATTTGTTAATGCCAACTTACCAAACCCTAAGAATTTCGCTGAGGCAATGCCAACTCAACGAATACAAGAAGATGATAAACATCAGGGTCAATTGGTAATTGATAAAAACAATATTAATGATGATATAAAAGAGCAAACTCCTTTCCTTTATAACGCTTTTGAAAGCAATGTTTTAAGACAGAATTATAAAGGCGATGTTAACAAATATTCAAAAACTAAGTTAGCATATTATTACTATGATGGAGGCTTCTCAAGTACTTTAAATAAGGCTATAAAAGACGCTACAGATAAGGAAAGAGATTTATCATCTAAAATAGCAAGTAATAAAGCAGATGCTCTTGCACAGAGATTAGGTTTTAAGCCTACTGTTGAAAATGTGACAAAAATTATGATGGCGCATTTTGAGACATTTGCTCATATGATATATCAAACAGGGCTTTTAATTGAAAATGAAAAGCCTAAAAGAGATACAAATAAATTAGGGATAACAGATGACGATGATGTTGCTGATGTTCCTGAAATATATCGTTCTGATGAAGGATATTTAATAGTTCCACCATTCCCTAAAGTAACAAAAATAGTAGAAAAGAATGGTTTAAAGAATAGGGAAGAAAGTTGGGTTGGCGACTATGGTAATGTTTTCAGAGAAACTGACCTCGTTCACGGTATTTTAAATGGTATCGATGAATTTGTTAAAACAGTACAAGCAGGAGAAACTAATGGTGCAGCTGGCTCTACAAGTAGTGTAAAGGCTATAATGGCACACCCACTTTCACCTCTTGATTTTATTTTGACAAATAATGTATATTCAGATTTTAGCCAAAACGAACCAACTTCTTTATTGAGTTTGGTTGCTTTAAGAGCGTTACAGATTTTAGGCTTAACAAATATCAAAGGATGGGATAAGGATTGTGAAGCACTTGGAAGAGCCGAAGCAGAAAACCTTATTAAATCTGAAAAAATAAGCAATGGCTTAAAAGATTTGTTGAAGCCTCTTTCAAATGAGCTTGGAAATGTTTTATTAATGCTTAATGGTTTTGAAGGAGGTACAATCCAAAAGCCATCTGACGGAATATGGCCTTGGCAAAATAGCAAAGATAGCGTAGGCATATTAAGCAATTCAGAATTTAATATTTGTAAAATTGATACAAATAACGGAAAAACTGTTTATGCATTACCAATACAAGACCTTTCTTGGAAGAAAATAAAAGATGAAATTTTAAAAAGTAATGTTGCTTCTTCATCTGAAGATTATTTTAATGTTTCTCAAACTGTCATAACCAATAGGCATAAGGACAATTGCTTTAACATAGAAACTAATATCAATCGTATTAAAAATATATGTGAAGCACAAATGGATGGTATTGATAGTGAAAACTATTATAAGGCTAAGATATTAGATGAAGCAACTTACGATAGTCGTAAATATAAGGATTATTGTAGTAATTACAAGTCTTTAATAGCCTATCCTATTAAGGATGCTGCTAAGTTAATGCCTACTGATAAGTCTTGTATGTTGCCATGCACAACAAACTATTTGAAATCTATGTCTTGGGGTGGTGGCTACAATATGAATAATTTCATCAAAGAAAACTTAGGTGGTGGATGGAGAGATAAAGATGGTAATTTTGTTACAAGAACCAAAGATGATGGATATGAAGATTTCTTTACAGAATTAAACACAAATAATTTCACCATTACTGAAATACCAGGTCTTGATACATCATTAAAACCTAATAAAGATGTTTCATTGTTTACACAATTACTTTATTATAATCAAAAAGACGATAGGGCGAAGGGATTTATGCTTCTTTGTTCTTTAGGCTATCTTTATGATTATGTAAAAATTTTTGAAGATGAATTGTGCAACAAAGATAAAACAATTTCAATAATACCATTGCCTGCTGTATTGTTTGCTGGAGGTATTGTTTGGGCTACAAGACGAGAAAATAAAGTCAATAAATTTGTTGGATGCTCAGCAAAAAGTGAAACAATAGAAGATTGTTCTGAATTACTTTGGAAATTAGATGGTCAAGTTCTATTAAAGCTTGAAAAGGAATTCTTAGACTGGATTGATAAGGGTGTACAGAATAATAGCCTTATTGTTTCATTTAAAGAACTCAAGAGCAATATGGAATTCACCTTAAATAAAGCATCACAAGGTAGAACATATGATAATTTCTTCTGTTCTCTTGGTGAAATTGAAAAGGATTCTTGGTTCTTTGGAAAGGATAGAACATGGTTCAAAGAAGGAGTATTTAGAGGCGCTAATGATGGTAAATCATATGAAGGTATCTTAGAATTATTCGTTGGTGAAGTGGGAGAAAATTTCTTCAGAAATTATATTTGCATCGATGAAGATTTAGGCGGTAGTACAACAGATAAAACTATTGGCATAAGAGTTGGTAATCGTGATGGCTCTCCTGGTGTTAAACAATTCGTTGATTTTGGTTTAGCCCCTTGCTTATTTATGAAATCAAGTAAGTTCTTCTTTTTAGATGAGCCTAAGAAGATAAAAGTTGAAGAAGGTAAATTAAAAGCGTTCTTTAAAGGATTCTTGGAAAGGGTAACTGAAGATGTCAATGAAGAAACAATGGATAATTCAGTATCTCAGGCAAAGAAAACTGAAACAACAACAGATATTAAAGTTGGTGTCTACAGATATTGCAAACTGCTTTATGATAAGTGGATAGGTGGAATGAGTGATACAGATTTTGAAAATTTCACGATGCATAAATTCTTCGAATCTGATGACAAATATTTCCATTTCATCGATGCATATTATAACTATGCTAATGATATACCTGTCAATATTGGAGATTTCTGTGATAAAATAGTTGAATCTTATATGAATGCTGATTATTCATTATTGGCTTTCCTTTCATCAATTTATTCACAAAACAAATTCAACTTTATCTGCGTACAGAATTTCTTGGATTTATCAGATAAGGATAATATGATAAGAATGTTTGATTGCGTTCCTTATACTGATAGTTGGGAAGTTAACAGACACCCTAATTTCATTGTTAACTATGCTTATGAGGCATCAAGCCATTTGGATATTAAAAATGCTGAATATGAGAACGATGGCTTTATGATTAATATGCCTGAAAGCTCAAGAAATAAATGGCCGGAGGCTCTTAAGTCAAGAAATGCGGGAAGTACATCAGGTTTAAATATTCCAGCATTTGGCGTATCATATGGAAAAATGTATCAAAGTTATTTCAAAGATATTAACATATCAATGGATAACCCTACGGTAACTGAACAATCAATTAAGGCTCAATTCGCTATTGCTTGTCAGAATAACGAAAATTCAAGCCAAGGTGATGAGTCTAAAGAGTACACATATGGACAGGACTTATATTCTGTTTATTCAAACAACTCTTATGAGTGCGAAGTAATAATGATGGGTTGCGCTTGGGTACAACCGCTTATGTTATTTGTTCTTAATAATGTTCCTATGTTTAGGGGTACATATCAAATTATCAATGTTACGCACCACATTGAACAAGGAGATATGGTTACTAAATTCAGGGGAGTTAGAATGGCTAATGTCACAACAAGAATCGTTGAGGAAACTAGTGTAAGTAGAGTTAATGATGGCACTTTTGGCGGTATAAATACTGAAGTAAATAAGTCAGCATTTGCTAGCACTGACAACGATTGCCCATATGAGGAATTCCCATTGTCTATTGGTGGTTCTGCCGGAGGAGGAATACCACAATCATTCCTTAATATGAAATTTGGAGATTTTAGTGGTAATGGTAACATTAATAAATGGGTACAAGAAGGGACTCCATTATCAACTGGTATAACAGCAGATATGACTATTGGTCAAGTGCTTTGCGCTGCTATAGCTGCTGAATATAGGGGATTCACTCAAAATAATAGCTTAATGCTAAGGGTTGCAGCAGCGATGGTATGTAATAAATATCATTGGTGTAAGGCTAATAATAAGTGGATTTATCTATTCGGTACAAAGCAGCAAGGTACAGGTAATAAAGCAGCAAATTTAGACTTAGCTAACAAATATGAAAAACTTGTAATGCCTGTGTTCGTAAACGGACCAGGTAGTTTAGTAGGTGAAATAGCTAAGGTACAAGATGGCTGTAACGTTGAAATATGGAATAAGGGTAAAACTGAGCATAAGAAAGCCCCTAACACACACGTTATCACTGAAGATGATATGAGAAGGGTATTTGCTTATTGTACTATGGGTGGATATGATTACGAACATATTGGAAGTAAAGGAAAATGTGGTAAACAAACCAATTTTGAAAATAAAAGTAACCCTAATAATGGTGATTCTTTATGGAAGAAAGCAGATTTCCTTTTCCAAGAATATAATAGTGTGTTCACATCTTCGCCAGATAGCCCAAGTAAGACATTCTGGGAGCCTGCGCCTCCAATTGTTAACAATGGAAAAGATGATGTATCAGAATTTGCAAATGGATTCTTACACGCATTAAATCAGACATCACAATCTTCATCTGTTAAGGTTAGCATTGGAATTGAAAAAACAAAGAGTAAGGGAGATACCATTTATTTAACTAACGCACACAATGACACTAATTTTGGAAAAGTTCTTGATATGATGCTCCAAGCATATAGTGGAATTATTGAAAAAATATATTGGTATGTTCCTGGCGAAAATGGTAATCAGAGTTTGCCTCCTGCAGGCTACTTGGTATTCCTTAAGAAAGGAAGCACCCAAACACAAATTCAAGTAATTGATGAAAAAACCAATAAACAAGTTCCCGCAATTAGCTTTGCTGATGAAGGCGGTATGAATTCAGATTTCAGAAAAGCCATAGTTAAAAAGTATAGTGCTAATGAAGTGGTAACGCACGTATTCCCTTCAACAGGAATTGAAGCTATTTATCCTGACGTTAAAAATAGTATTGCAGATTGTGATAGCGTTATGTCACCTTCAAGTAATACTACAGCAGTAGATGGCCCATTTACATCTTCAAATTGGGATGTAAATGCCTTTGTTAAGAACCTGCACTATTGGCAGCAAAATGTATGTAGAGCAAGAGGTAAAACACCTAGTGCAAAAGGAAGTTGTGGCTCTTGTACGGGTGCTATAAACAGAGCTTTAGAAAGCACAGGCTTAGGAAGGAAATATTGGAGAGTATATCCTTGGGAAGTTTGTAGTGCTATGAGTGTTCAGGGTAGTGAATTTACAGAGATAGATTCAGGTACAACCTCAAATAAGCAAGAATTTGGCTTCAAATATAACCCTATGGCGGGTGATATTTGCACAATGTGGTCAACTCCTAACAAAAATATTCATTTCCACACTTGTGCTTTTGATGGTTCTAAATGGATTTCAGATTTTGTACAGAATAATTGTAATGTTTATAGGTCAGCAAGTCCTTGTACTATGGAATATCACGTTTTTAGACACAAATAATTTTTGATTTTGAAAAATTTTTTGTATATTTGTCTAAAAAATGACAAGTATGAGTAGTTTAGGTTATATTATTTCTGATACAAAAATAAAAAATTTAAAAGGTTTCGTTGAGCAAGTTAATGATGTTTCATTAGCTGACTTGACGAAGCCTACTTTGTTTGTAGGTATCAATAACGCAAAGAAAAATATTAAAGATTTTTCAATTTTGGATAAAAAATACGGAGATAAAATCTTTTGGACTTACAAAAAAACTGAAAAGCGAGTTGACTTTGAGGAAGACTTAAACTATTTTTATAATTATATTATATATAATATATCTAATAATATAGAATATTATTATATTAATATATTAAATTTAAAATACAGTAAAATAAAAAAATTATATAATATATTATTTTCCAAGGAAAGGAAATATATTTATATTAGTAATGATATGATTTATTTATTATATAAAGATAAAAAAATACTAGGTATTTCTCTATCTTTATTAGAATATATTAAAATAGATAAAAATAAGATTTTAAATAAGTTATATTCAAATAAAAATAATGTAATTTGCACTGATGTTTCAAAATG
>DFIJ01000081.1 GCA_002372775.1 Christensenella sp. UBA3700 | reverse complement strand
AATTTTAGGTTTTCGAACAGCCCCAATTTTTTTTGTCTAAATTTAAAATTATTGTGAATATTATGGATTATCAAATTACAGATTTTAAACCAATATATAATAAAGAATCTAAAGTCCTTATTCTGGGCTCACATCCGTCCGTTAAATCGAAGGAAGTAGGGTTTTATTATGGTAATCCAAGAAATAGATTTTGGCTTGTATTAGGCGAGATTTTAAAGGAAGATTTTGCTCATGCATCAACTACAGAAAAAGAGATGTTATTGCTTAAACATAATATAGCTTTAAGTGATGTTGTATATGCTTGTTATATTGAAGGTTCTTCTGATGCCTCAATTAATAATGTAACGCCAAATGAGGCCATTAATACGATAATTAATAGCTGTAATATAACTAATGTTATATTGAATGGAAAAACAGCCTATAACTATTTTATAAAGTATTTTAATAAGTATGAAAAAATGGCAATATGCTTGCCATCTACATCTCCTGCTAATGCGGCTAAATCCATTAAAGATTTAATACATGAATGGAGTATATTAAACGAACTGGTTTGATTCCTCGTTGTATTCGTAATTAATTGATTTTAGTTTTTCAACGATTTCTGATTTAGAAACATCCATATCTTCACATAGTGCATCTAGTGATGAATAATAGTCTCTTAGTTTTAGATTTATATAACTTAATAACATAACAGGATCCTGTGGAATCATATGCACACCTCTTTTTCTATTATCCCATATTTTGCTGGTTATTGAAAGTTTATAATTGGTGTGGTAAGATATTTTCGAGGTGAAATATGAAGGTATTATTATTACAAGATGTTAAGGCTCAAGGAAAGAAAGGTGAGCTTATAGAAGTAAATGATGGATATGCTAGAAATTTCTTAATTAAAAGAGGTTTAGCAAAGGAAGCTACAGCATCAGTTGTTAATGAAACAAATCAAAAGAATGCTGCAGAAGCAAAAAGAAAAGCAGAAGAATTAGCAGCTGCAAAGGAACTTGCTGCTAAATTAAATAAGACAGAAGTTGTTGTTGCTGTAAGAACAGGTGATAATGGTAAATTATTTGGTGCAGTAACAAGTAAAGAAATATCTGAGGTTCTTGCTACTAAGGGCTATGATATCGATAAAAAGAAATTTGTATTAAAAGAAGCAATAAAAGCTGTTGGATTATATGCAGTAGAAGTTAAAGTATATCCAGGTGTTTCATTTACATTAAATGTAAAAGTTGTTGCTCAATAAGATTTAACTTGCAAATAAATATGCGGCCTTGAAATAATCAAGACCGCATATTTTTATGATCTTCAATTAATTATTTTTCTAAAACGTATGAGTAATTTCCTTCTACGATTTTAAGGATAACGCCATTATAACCATTAACCTTCTCGTCTGAGATGTAGCACTTAAGATTATTTGTTTTTCCTAAGATTTTATCTGATGTAGATAATGTGATTTCTCTTGATGGGTAACTAAGTTCGCTTGTAGCTGGATTTACAGTTGATGAATTTGTAACTGTTACAGTTGTTTTTGATAATGTATCAATATCAAATGTGCTGTATGAGAATGAAGCATAAGAATCATCCTTTGGCATATTTCTAGCAATCATATATGTCATTGTGTTGTCATAATATGGGGAAGATTCATATTTACCATTCTTAATTGATTCGTCTACTGATAGAGTTCCATCAACATACTTTTTGAAATAATATCTATCATCGTTAACGTTCTTTGCGATAACTGTAGTAGTTTTTCCATTTTCAACAACCTTTGAATATGATCCGATAGTTAATAAACTGTTATCAAAATATGAAATAGTTTTCTTTGCGTAAGAACCATCTAATAAAGTTAGATTTGTTTCATAAGAATAAACTACAGTAGTGTTAGAAGATGCTGATAGAGTATAAACAGCATTAGCTTCTGTTGTTTCGCCATCTAATCCTAAGTAAGTTTTTGGGAATGATGAGAATTCTTTTACTGTTGTTGTATAAGTTCCAATTTGATTATTGTTTTTATCAAACATCTTATATGACATTGTTTCAGGTAACTTGCTGCTTTCTTCGTTGAAAATGTTAATTTGAGTCATTTTCTTTGTTAGACTGATTTTTTGACTACAAGCAGAGAACGTTACAGCACTAATTACTACGACAAGTACAAGTATGCTTATTAATAATAATTTCTTTTTCATTGTGTCGATTTCCTTTAAATAATTCCTATTTATTTTAACAAAAGGCCTATATAAAGTAAAGTTAAATTAAAATGCGTGCGTACACGTGTATATAAATGAAAAATACTAAAATTAGGACATTATAATAATATAAAAAGGTTTAATGTTGAGTTTTAAAAATAAGATGGTATTATTAAATTATGATAAATTTAGTATTAACTAATACCATTGATAGTAAGTATATTTTAGATAAGGTAAAAAAGGACTATAAAAAGGGCGTTAAGCAGTTAATAATAGTTCCAGATAGAGTAGTGCTTGCATATGAAATGATGGTTCTTGAATACTTGGATATTCAAGGTAGTTTTGATATTGAAGTTGTATCATTTTCAACACTTGCAGATAGAGTATTGGGCAAAAATGCAGATCTAATGCTTAATACTCAAACTGAGATAATGGTTATAAGAAAGATTATCGAAGATAATAGAGGTAAATTATTATTCTATAGAGAATCTTCAAAATATATAGGATTTGCTAATGAAGTTTTAAACCTTTTAGGTTTACTTAGAGTTAATGGTATCACTTTAGATACTTTAGTTAGATTACAAGAGCAATTGCCAGCTAAGTATAAGAACAAGTTACATGATATCTTGTTGATTTATAAGGAATATAAGAATTGTTTAATAAATAAGTATTCTGACAGTATTTCAAAAATTGAAGCATTAGTTGAGAAACTTCCAGATAGCAATTATTCAAATCATAAGATTTATATATCTGAATTTTTAGATTTTTCAAAATTAGAATTGGATGTTATTGAGGCACTAGCTAAGTTTGGTACAGAAATGTACATTTCTTTGCCATATTCAGATGCTGACAATAAGAGTATTTATCCAACAACAATAAAAGATAAAATCTCAAACATTGCAAAAAGAGTATACGGTAACGATATCTCTTGCAAGATTACAAGAGAAGAAGAAAAACTAATTGGTGATTTTGCAAGAATTCATGATTATCTATATTCTTACAAAACTCCACAAGATCCTATGACTAGCGGTAATGTTGCTATTTCTAGTTATATGAATCCTGAAAAGGAAGTTAGAGATTTAGCAATCAGAATTAAATTACTTATAAAAAATCAAAATATTAGATACAAAGATATTGCGGTTGTTTGCTGTGATTTGAATAACTATTATTCAACAATACAATCAACTTTTAAACGTTATGATATTCCATTCTATGCGGATGCAAAGTCTCAACTTGTCGATCAGAATTTGACAAGAATTCTTCTTGCTGCATTTAGAACAATAATGAATGGTTATTCCCAAGAAGATGTATTATGCTTTACAAAAGAATTAGATTCTATTCTAGATAAGTGCGATATATATGATTTTGAGAATTATTGTTTGAAATTTGGAATAGAGTATTCAAATAGAATAAAATCCCCATTTACACAAGTATCAGAGAGATTCTATCTAGAACCAGCTGAAAGAATTAGAAAAAAGATTGTTGCAATGTTAGAACCTCTTGAAAATATTCAAGGGAAAAGAGTGTCTGATTATTTAAGTGCAATAAAAGCATTTTTAGAGAAGATAGATGCTGAAAATATTTCTAAGGTTTTATCTAATGAACAATTAAAAGCTGGATATAAAGTAGAAGCTAGCGTTACCGATCAAGTGCTTGAAAAGATTTATGTTGTTATAGATCAAATGGACAGTATGCTTGGCGAATGTGAGATGACTATAAAAGAGTTCTATAAGATCTTTGAAACTACTATTAATTCTATGTCTGTAAGCACAATTCCTATGTATATAGATTGTGTGTATATTGGTGATTGTGAAAAAACAAGATATGAAAAGAAGAAGTTTTTATTTATTATTGGAGCAAACGATTCTCTGTTCCCAATTGAATATGCAGATGGTGGATTATTAACTTCTCAAGAATTTGAATGGTGGAATCAAAACGATGCACCAATTTATCCAAATACACAAGAAGCAAATAAAGCATCTAAACTATATGCATTAATGGTAATGCTAAAACCTTCAGTTCAACTTACAATCAGTTATTCTAGATATGACTTATTAGGAAATAAGTTACAGAAGTCTAGCACAATATCTTACTTATATTCAATCTTGGGAATCAAAGAAGACGAAGAAGTTCATATTTATGAACCTCAAACAGATTGGAGTTTAGAGCAATTCTATAAGTATTATGTATGCGAGGGAAGTGCTTTAGAGGATTTAATCGATTTAAATAATAGAATCAAAGATAACCTTTTAGAGTATAAGAACAATGTTCCTCATGTTATGAATGCTTTATATACTATTGCATGTAAGAAATTCTCTAAAGAAAAAGTAGATAAGATAATTAATAGTAATTATAGGTTGGAGACTTCATTAAAGGGCAATTATGATGGATTGCCAAATAGTAATGTGTCTGTATCTAAATTTGAAAAGTATTTATCATGTCCATTTAGATATTATGCAGATTATATATTGCGTTTAAGAGAAAGAGAAGTGGCAGGAGTGCAAATTGCGGATACTGGTATTTTAATGCACGCTGTAATGGAACAGTTCTTTAAACAAAAAGATTACGATTTAATGTCCTACGATGAGATAAATTCATTCGTAGAGAAGGTATTTTTTGATTGTCTTCAAGATGAAGATAATAAGGCTTTTAGATATCTTCTTGATGATGAATATAAGATTAATAGATCTGAGTTTATTAGTGCGACAAGTAACTCTTTAAATATCTTGGTTAATAAAATGCGAGTTTCCAAGTTTAAACCATATAAACTAGAATCTAAATTTAGTAATTACAAAGGACCTAAAGACTACGATTCTTTAAAACTAGTTACATCTAAAAAGACATTTGATATTAATGGTGTTATAGATAGAATTGATAAATTCGGTAATGAAGGCTTCATTGTAGACTATAAGTCTAAATCGAGTATGGATTTTTCATTCAAGAATGTATTCTACGGAGAAAGAGTTCAATTGCTTGTCTATTTGAAGAAATTAATAGATGAAGAAAAGATTACACCTGCTGGAGTGTTCTATTTGCTAGTAAATCAAAAATATTCATCAGCATCTACTGTTATTAATAGATTGAAATACAATGGCTTTATTGTTAGTGATAAGTCTATTGTTAGAGATTTGGATGAGAATTTCTGCAAAGATGAAGATTATAAGAGTGAGTTATTCCCAATTAAACAAAAGTATAGCAAGGATACTGAGCAAGAAGAATTGGAAAAAACTACAGGAGGCAGTTTAGTAACAGTAGAAGAATTAAATGCTATGTGTGATTATGTTATGAAACTAGTCGCTAAAGCTGCAGATGAAATTCAAGAAGGATATGTTAAAGCAACTCCATATTCTTATGATGATGGAGATAGTAAGGCATGTACATATTGCCCATATATAAACATGTGTCAAATAAAAACACATAGGGGTGATATTAGAAGATTAGGCAATAATGATTTTGCACAAGAAGTAATGTTTGGTAAGAAGGAGGTAATAGAATAATGAAATTAACACCTGAACAAGAATCAGCAATTAATACATATGGACAAGATATTCTAGTATCTGCTTCTGCTGGCTCTGGCAAAACATCTACAATGATGGCGAAGATTGGTCAAATGGTTACAGGGAATGCTGAGCAATTAAATAATGAGGTTGTAGATGTTAAAAACCTTATGATTGTTACTTTTACTAAAGCTGTTGCTAAAGAACTAAAAGAAAAAGTAATTAAGGCTCTCCTAGAAGAAATCAAAAAGGCACCTGAATCTGGATATGAAAAATTAAAAAGCCAAATAGAGAATTTACCACTTGCAAATATATCTACATTGCATGCTATGTGTTCTTCAATTTTAAGACAGCATTTTAATGAAGCTGATATTGATCCATCATTTAGTGTAATAGAAGATACTGATGCTGCGGTTTTATTGAATAGAGCATTGCAAAATGTTAAATCAAAAAAAATATTAGAGAACAATTCAGTTTATATTACTATAGCTGGATACTTTGGAAATAATTTTGATTCTGATATTAAGAATACTTATAACAATATCCGTTCAATGGAAAATTATAAGGAATTCTTGCATGATGGAAGCGCTGATTTCTATTCTGGCGATTTTAAAGAAAGTAAGCTTTTCAAAGATTATTTTGATAGAACTATAAATAATTTTAAGAAAATAGCTCAAAGATTGATTGATATTGGCATAGAACTTGGAAAAATAGATGTTGAATCATTTGCCGTAACAATAGAGTTTTTAAATAATGTGGCTTTCAATATGAAACTTATTGCAAACAGTAAGGATTCGTTTGAGTTAATGAATAATATCCAATCATACGTAGATTCAGTTGGGTCATTTAAGAGTAAGAGTAAATTGGATCCTCAACTTAAAATTCATTCCGATGCAGCAAAGGCATACAACGCGTTTGTAAAGGGATATGCGAAAGATGTTTTAGATATTATTACTTTAGATACTTCAACTCTAAAAGATGATGGAGAACTATTAAAAGAATATCTATCTATTGTTAATGATTTAGATGACGAATATGCAAGACTAAAGAAAGAAGAAAATGTTTTAGATTTTAGTGATTTGGAACATACAATGTTAAAACTTTTATCTAACGCAGATGCACTAGAGGAATTAAGAAATAGCATCTCTTATCTGTTTGTTGATGAATATCAAGATATAAATCCAATTCAAGAAGTTATTTTAAGAAAATTATCTATGAATAAGAATAATCTATTCATGGTAGGAGATGTTAAGCAAAGTATTTATGGATTTAGACTTGCAGATCCAACAATCTTTATTAATAAATTCAAGAAATTCACAGAGGATACTTCTATAGGAAAAGCGATATCATTTAACAAGAATTTTAGAAGTAGAAGAGAGATTCTTGATTTTGCAAATAGTATTTTCAATGTAATTATGACAGATGATTTTGGCGGTGTTGACTATGAGCATACTGCACAATTAACTACAGAAAAAAAAGATGTTGATCCGAATAATCGTTTTATAAAAATTGCATTAGTTAATAAAGAGGAGAAGGAAGAGAAAGAGTACTTAATTCCTAATGATGGCGTTTATTCAGTTAAAGGCGATGTTGGAAATGATGTTTGTCATAAACTTTCAAAAGAAGGTTTATATATTGCAAAGGAAATAAAGAAATTAGTAGGCAAGGTGTATTTTGATAAAAAGCCTTTAGAGTATAAGGATATTGCTATTATTGGCAGAAAGAAATCATTAGTATTAAATGTTGCCGAAACTTTATTAGAATGCAAGATTCCTGTAGATATCTCTGATGTTGCAAAAAGTGAAGAGAATGAAGATATTGAATTATTAATTACTCTATTAAGCTTGATAGATAACCAAAATCAAGATGTTGATTTAGCAACAATAATGGTTAGCCCATTTGGTGGCTTTACCTTGTCTGAATTGGCTGAGATAAAGAGTAATGCAGGAGAGGTTGATTATTTCCATCAAGCTTTAAATAAATATAAACGTGATGATGAAATAAAGAAAAAACTAGATACATTTACTGAAATGATTAGAAGATATAACTTTATGTCAAAGTTCACTTCAGTAGATAAATTGTTAGAGATTATTATTAATGAGAATTCATTTGATGAATATGTATTATCTAAAGAAGATGGCGCAAAGAGTTTATCTCAAATTAGAGTGTTCATTAATTCTTTAAGAGGAAAGACATACAGCTCTGCTTTATCTAGATTCCTATCTTTATATAGAGAGTACCCAGGAATAGATGGTTCTGAGTCAGCATCTCAGGCAGAGGCTGGAAGTGTTCATGCAATGACAATCCATGCATCTAAAGGATTGGAATATCCTGTAGTGTTTGTTGTAGGTATGGAAAGTAGCTTCAATAAAGATTCTAATGGTCAAAACATATATATCAACAAAAATTATGGTGTTGGAATAAAGCATGCAGATCCAAAAACAAGAACTACGGATAGAAGTGTTGTTACAGAGCTTCTTGTTAAGGATAAGAATAGAACTCTTAGTGAAGAGGAAATGAGACTATTATATGTTGCTTTAACAAGAGCTAAGGAATATCTATATCTAACAGGTACAGTTAAAGATAGAACTTTATTTGGAACAAAAGGACATGATATAGAAGAAGCTAATAGTTTCCTTGATTGGCTTGAAGAAGTTGCTTTTAGAAATTCAAACTTCAAAGCCGCTTTTGTTGATGAGAATGCAGAGGATGGATTGGATGAGGTTTTAAATAAGGTAAATGGCGATTCGAATGTTAAGTTTAATATTGAAGAAGATTCTGATGTATTAAAGAACATGTTATCTTATATGGATAATAAATATAAATATAATAATAGTACTATAAGCCCAATCAGTTATGCTGTAACATCTCTTAATAAGCAAAGCTATCAAGAAGAAGAGGAACAAAAGGTTTCTAAAGAATTTATTAAGAGATTTAGTTCAAAAACTTCAAAGACAGCAAAAGAAGGAACTGCATATCATAAAGTTATGGAATTAATCAATTTTGATTGCTATTCTGTTGAAGATGTAAAAGATCAAATGGATGCTATGGTAGAGGAAGGCGAACTAACTGCAGAGCAAAGAAGTTTAGTAAAACCTGAGGATATCTTTGGATGCCTTCAAAGTGATTTAATGAAGAAGGTAAATAAAAATACAGTATTACAAGAACAACCATTTAAGATTTTCGTAAAAGCCAATGAGGTAATGGATACTGATATTGAAGATAAAGTTATGATTCAAGGTATTATAGATATGTTTATTCCAAAGTCAGAAATAAATCCAGAAAATATCCTTGTTGACTTTAAATATACTAATGAAACTGAAGAGGAAATAAAGCAAACTTATAAAAAACAAATAGAACTATATACTAAAGCGCTAGAAATTAGTTTAGGTGAAAAAGTAGATAGAAAATACATCTTTGTTTTAGGCATAAATAAAGTTGTAGAATTTTAATAAAAATATTTTTATTAGGTTGCCAAATTAGTATTATTTAGTTATCATAAATTTAATCTATTTGAAGCGGGAGGGTTTTTCGATGGTTGAAATCTTTAAAACAAATGAAGATAGCAAATTAGAGAACATCCCAGAAGAAGTTTTTAATGCTGAAGGTTTTAAGCCAACTCATACTTGGATCAATTTAGTTAATCCAAGTGATAAGGAAGTAGCATTTGTAGCAAATCTTTGCAAAGTCGAAGAAGATTCCATTAAAGCAGCCCTAGATGATGAAGAACGTTCAAGAATTGAGCTTGAAGATGAATATGCTTTAATCTTAGTAGACATTCCAGTTATTGAAGAAGAAGATCAATATTATTCTTACTATACAATTCCATTAGGAACAATTGTTAAAGATGATCTTATTATTACTACATGCTTAAAAGATACAGCAGTAACACGTGACTTCATCAGAAATAGAATTAAAGGTTTCTCAACAAAATTCAAGTCAAGATTCATGTTCCAAATCTTAGCTAATATTGATTCAAAGTATTTGAGATACCTAAAACAAATCGATAAAGCTTCTCAACGTATTCAAAATGAATTACATAAAGATACAAAGACAAAAGAATTAATGCAAATTCAAGATTTACAAAATTCTTTAGTTTACTTCTCAACATCTTTAACAGGTAATGATTCTGTAATTACAAAATTAGCAAACGCTAAAGGTCAATTAGGAACTATTGTTAGAATGTATGAAGAAGATGAAGCAATTCTTGAAGACGTTGTAATCGAAAATAAGCAAGCAATTGAAATGTGTTCTATCTATAGAAGCATTTTAGCAACTACAGCTGAATCATATTCAACATTACTATCTAATAACTTAAATAGAGTAATGAAGATATTGACTTCAATAACACTTGTACTTTCAGTTCCTACATTAATTGGATCATTATGGGGAATGAATACATGGGTTCCTGGACAAGCATCTCCATTAGGATTTGGATTAGTTACAGGAATATCTGTAGTAGTTACTGGAATTATTGCTTATATATTAAAAAAGAAAAACTTATTGTAGTATTTAAAACATTAAGGTAAGTTGCCCAGCAAAACTGCCTTAAAATCAACATTTTTTGGGTGATTTTATATTCTAAAAAAAATCTCAAAAAAACTTAAAAAATTGTTTGACAATAAAATAATGCTTTGATATTATATAAAGGCTGTTTAAGAAGCAATAGCGGAACGGCACCTGTTGTGGGGGTATAGCTCAGTTGGCTAGAGCGCCTGCCTTGCAAGCAGGAGGTCAAGAGTTCGACTCTCTTTATCTCCACCACTAATGGGCTCATAGCTCAGCTGGTTAGAGCGCACGCCTGATAAGCGTGAGGTCGGTGGTTCAAGTCCAC
>DFIJ01000119.1 GCA_002372775.1 Christensenella sp. UBA3700 | reverse complement strand
CTTTTTTGTATCAATTATTCTTCATCTTCTTTTGGTTTATTATCTTTATTATCTTTCTTTAATTCGTTGTTTATATTTATAAACATATCTTTATTAATCTTCACCACTTCTCTATCGTAAGTGATTAAACCATTAATTTCATCTTCAACGTCAGTAAGCTGAGTATAAATACAAGAATTCAATCCAAGCTTAACAGCTTTAAAGACTTGCTTTAAATACAACTTCTCTATTGCCTTATTTAATCTTTCTAAATTTGAATACATTAAATATCCAAATTTCTTATCTGAATAAATATGTCCATCTACTGGGCATGAATAACCACCGAATTCTGTTAGAGCAACTGCCCTCTTTGTTTTTGGCATCTTTATTGGCAATATATACTTATGTATACTTACTAAATGATTGCCTTGGTTATACCAACCCGATGTTGCATCAATAGCTCTTGTTCTGTCTAGTTTTAGTAAATATTCAAGCATCTTTTGAGAGTCAAATTGACCCCACGCTTCATTAAATATTCCCCATAGACAAATTGATGGAGCATTATATAATTGCTTAACCATACGGCCTAAATCTAGTTTAAATTCATTTCTTGAAACATCATCTCTTCCAAATACTTTGTATTTGTTATCTGACACATTAACACCTAATGTAGGAAGAATCATATGATATAGTGTTGAGAATTGTCCGCCACCATTTATCATATCTTGCCATACAATAATACCTTTTTTATCACAATGGTAATAAAAACGCATTGGCTCAATTTTAATATGCTTTCTTAAACAGTTAAGACCTACACTCTTTGCAAAATCAATATCAAACTGAATAGCTTCATCGGATGGAGGTGTTAATAAACCATCTGGCCAATATCCTTGATCAAGAGCTCCTGTTAGGAAATATTTTCTATTATTTAAATAGAAATCTCTATCTCTTAACTCAAATTTTCTCATTCCAAAGTAGCACTTAACTTCATCATCTCCAGCTGAGACCGTAATATCATATAGATTTGGTTCTTCTGGTGACCAAAGCTTTTGATTTCTAATCTTTACTTTAAATGAATTTAAAGTACTATCTTTAAATGCAACTCTATGTCCTGCAAAATTAATATCTACAGAATATCTTTCTACTTCCTTATTTGTAATAATTGTAATATCTACAATTGATTCATCAATATCTGGTTTTATAACAACTCTTTCAATGTATGTTTGAGGAACATTTTCAAGCCATACAGATTGCCAAATACCTGATGTAGGTGTATACCAAATTCCACCACGCTTTAAGCTTTGCTTACCTCTTTGTTGAGTGAATGAATCTGATGGGTCTTGAACAAGAACTACAAGTTCATTATCCCCTACTTGCTTTAATGCTTCAGATATATCAAATGAGAAATTAAAATATCCACCCTCATGACTTCCTAAATAGATATCATTTAGATATACAAAACACTTATAATCTACTGCATCAAAATGAAGCAAAGGAATAGCATCCTTTGCTTTATATTTAAATGTAGTTCTATAAACTAAAGTTTGATTTGGTAAAAATTCTCTATTTACCTTAGATAGAGGGCTTTCTATGCAGAATGGAACTAAAATCTTGCCTTCATATTCAATCTTTTCAGGTTTTTCAATAAGAGCATCTACAACCGCAAAATCCCATAGACCATTTAAAATCTTATAGTTATCTCTAACCATTTGTGGTCTTGGATATTCACTATGCGGAATCTCTCCTACCTCAAATCTTGTTTTAAGTCCCATTTACGCCTTCTATTTTAAATTTCCAACAGTTTTGAATAAACCCTTGATTAATTTTCCTAGAGCTTTAAAATAGTGTTTATTTGCCCAAAGAAGCATACCATCAGTAATGCTATCATCTAGTAGACCGCCTGTTACGCCATTTAAGCCTCTTAGTGGCATTTCTCTCATACCCATTTCGATCATAAGCATTGTTGTGAAGTCAGCATTCTTAACTTGAGACTTAATTACAGCTGGAGCTGCAGCCATAATAATCTTACCAACTAAGCAACATCTTAATTCATCGATTGTAGCATTAACGTCAAAGTGTCCTCTCTTTGTCTTTACATTTTCTGGAATTGTATCTCCATATAACTTTTCAAATGTTTCCTTAGAGATGTCATCTAATTCAGAGATAGAATAATATTCTGGGCACTTTTCTAAGTAGTTCTCTACTTCAACATCCTTATCTAGATTCTTCATTTCAACTTCTTGTTGCAATTTAATATCTCTAGAAGATGCACCAACTAGAATTTCGTATTTACCATTTAATGCTGACCAATCATTAATCTTTGTGTTATAGAATGCAAAACTTCTTCTATCTAATTCAATCTCAACATCTACACTCTCGCCGGCCTTAATAAATACTTTCTTGAATCCCTTTAATTCTTTTTCTGCCTTAAATACTTTTGGAGCTAAATCCTTAACGTATACTTGGCAAACTTCCTTACCATCAACCTTACCAGTATTTTTGATAGTAAATGATACTTTGAATCCATCAACCTTTAGGTTGCTATATTCAAATGTTGTATATGAAAGTCCAAAGCCAAATGGGAATAATACATCCTTCTTTGCGCTATCGAAATATCTATAGCCAACAAAGATACTTTCTCTATATTCAACATTCTTAGGTCCCATTGGGAAGAATTTAGAAGACAATTCATCTTCAAGTTTAATTGGATATGTTTCAGCAAGCTTACCTGATGGGTTAACCTTACCAAAGATGATATCTCTTAGAGATTCACCACCAGCTTCACCTGGAAGATATCCATTAACTAATGTATCTACAGAATCAATCCATGGCATTTCAACTGGAGAACCACCAAGTAATACAAATATTGCATTCTTGTTTGCTTGAGCAACCATCTTAATTAAATCTTCTTGACCTGATGGTAAAGATAAATGTGATCTATCTAAACCTTCTGTTTCATATTCATCTGTAAGACCAACAAATACAATAACTTGCTTATCTGTCTTTACAGCTTCTACAGCATCATCAAATAAGTCTCTATTATATCCATCGCCTTGTAATGTATAACCAGCATGGAAATCAACATTAACGCCATCTTCCTTTAATGCGTCAATGAAGTTAACAAGTTTATATGGATTAATTCTTGAAGAACCAGCACCTTGATATCTTAAAGTATTTGCAAGTTCACCAATTACTACAACATCTTGTTTCTTAATTGGTAATACATTTGCACTATTCTTTAGAAGAACGATACTTTCATCGGCTGCCATCTTAGCAACTTTATGAGCTTTTTCGTAATCAGCCTTATAATCCTTTTCTAAGTTTTCATCACACTTAAATACTAAATCTAATACTCTAAGTACACACTTATCTAATTCTTCCATTGTAAGTGCGCCTTCGTTTACAGCCTTTACAATTTGTCTATCTGTTTTTCCACCGCATGCTGGCATTTCTAGATCAAGTCCAGCTTTAATAGCTTGAACTCTATCATTTAAAGCATTCCAGTCTGAAACAACAAGCCCCTTATATCCCCATTCATCACGTAAGATATCTGTAAGTAATTTCTTGTTATCTGAAGAATAAACACCATTGATTCTGTTATATGAACACATAACAGTCCAAGGTTGAGCTTTTGTAGCTTCTTCAAATGCAGGTAAATATATTTCTCTTAATGCTCTCTCATCTATAACAGCACTAATTGTCATTCTTAGTTTTTCTTGGTTATTAGCAGCAAAGTGCTTTAGAGATGTACCAACACCATGCTTTTGACAAGCTTCAATATAACTTCTACTCATCTTACCAGATAAGAATGGATCTTCGGAGAAATACTCAAAGTTTCTACCACATAGTGGATTACGCTTAATATTAGTTCCTGGTCCTAAGATGAAAGAAACTCCTTGATCTTTACATTCATATGCAATTTGTTCTGCAACGCTTGCAGCAACATCTTCATTCCAAGATGAAGCCATATTAACTGCAGGTGGGAATGATGTAGCTGGGAATGATCTCTTTACACCAACATCTGTATCTGAGTCATCTTCTTTTCTTAAACCATGAGGGCCATCTGACATTCTTGCAGATGGAATATTTAATCTGTCTACAGGCTTTGTAGTCCAAAAATCAAAACCTGAACATAATGATGCCTTCTCTTCTAGTGTCATTTGGGATAAAATTTCTATAATATCCTTCATAAAACCCTTCCTTATATTTCCTATTGAATTATAGTTTTTACCTTCATTAATCTAACAGTATTAGATCTCTCATTTTCATCAAGTTTCATTGATATATCTTTTATTGCTTCCTCTGTTTGAGGAATCATTACATACTCAAGAGCATTAACTCTTCTTCTGTTCTTTTCAATTTCTACAGCAAGCATATTGCAAGTTTTTTCAACTTCAGCAAGTTTAACAAGTTTTACTAATAGTTCTGAAATTGTTGCAATTGAAGAATCAAGTTCAGAAGTTACTGAGGCAAAAGAGTATGGATATTTTTCAGATACATCTCCTTCTTTTATCTCAATACCTGGTACTTGAACTGACATAACATTTTTAGTTGTTAAATCTAAGGATACTTTAGTTCCTGGCATAGCAACAGCTTCTTGAATTGCAGCTTCATCAGATACTGACTTTGCTAGCAAGAACACTGTTAATGCATTTGCTAAGTCTCCTTCAACTTCTTCTCTAAGTTTTTTGTTTTCCCTTGCATAGCCAACGAATTGTCTAATCATTTCATCAGACTTATCTTTTAATAGCTTATGTCCACGAGCTGCAGTTTTTAAACGTTCTTTTAAACGCTTAAGCTCCATTCGGGTAGGATTAACTTTTAACTTTTCTGCCATATATTTCCTTTATTATTTATCTTCTTTTTCCATCTTTGCTTTTAATGGTTCAAAATATTGATCTAGGTACTTATCCTTAATACGCTTCATTTCTGATCTTGGAAGTATTGTTAATAATTCCCAACCAATTTGAAGTGTTTCTTCAATAGATCTGTTTTCATTAAAGCCTTGGTTTATATATCTCTTTTCAAATTCATCAGCAAATTTAGCATATAACTTATCTGTTTCTGTAAGTGCTGAATCACCTAAGATTGCAGATAATTCTTTTGCTTCTTTACCTGTAGCATAAGCAGCGAATACTTGGTTCATTTGATCTGAGTGATCTGCTCTTGTCTTGCCTTCACCAATACCTTTTGTCTTTAAACGAGATAAAGATGGTAATACATCAATTGGAGGATTATATCCCTTCTTGTATAGTTCACGAGATAAGATAATTTGTCCTTCTGTAATATAACCAGTTAAGTCTGGGATTGGGTGTGTTTTATCATCTTCTGGCATTGTTAAGATAGGAATTTGAGTAATTGAACCTTCAACACCTTTAATTCTTCCTGCTCTTTCATACATTGTTGCTAAGTCAGTATATAAGTAACCAGGATAACCACGTCTTCCTGGAACTTCTTTCTTAGCTGCAGATACTTCTCTTAGTGCTTCGCAATAGTTAGTAATATCTGTCATAATTACAAGAACGTGCATTCCCTTTTCAAATGCTAAATATTCTGCAGTTGTTAAAGCCATACGAGGTGTAGCAATTCTTTCTACAGCTGGGTCATTAGCTAAGTTAACAAACATAACTGTTCTTTCAATAGCGCCTGTTTTTCTAAAGTCTGACATGAAGAATTCAGCTTCTTCATACGTGATACCTAAAGCAGCAAATACTACGGCGAACTTTGTATCCTTACCAAGAACCTTAGCTTGTCTTGCAATTTGAGCTGCAAGTTCAGCATGAGGAAGACCCGATGCTGAGAATACTGGAAGCTTTTGTCCTCTAACTAGAGTATTTAATCCATCGATTGCTGAAATACCAGTTTGAATAAATTCATCTGGATAATCTCTAGCAGCTGGATTAATAGGTTGTCCATTAATATCTAATCTCTCTTCTGGAATGATTTGAGCACCGCCATCTTTTGGATTACCAAGTCCGTCAAATACTCTTCCAAGCATATCTTCAGAAACAGATACTGTTAAACTTCTACCTAAGAATCTAGCTTTAGATGTAGACATTTGAAGACCTTGTGAATTTTCAAATAATTGAACAATTGCCTTGTCTCCATTTACCTCTAAAACTTTACCTTTTCTTGTTGTACCATCTTCGCCTGCGATTTCAACAAGTTCGTCATATTTAACGCCCTCTACTCCATCAACAACCATAAGTGGTCCAACAACTTCTCTTATTGTTTTATATTCCTTTAACATATCTATCTCCTAATCAACATCATTATATGTTTCTGCTAATTCTTTTCTGATTTCCTTTTCAAGTGCATCAAACTTAGAATCAACTTCTGCTTCTTCAATGTACTTAACTCTACCAATAGCTTCTTTAGCTTTAATAGAGATTACATCATCAAGATCAGCACCATGCTCTAAAGCTAATTGGCTTTCCTTATGGCACTCAAGAATTAACTTCAACATTCTATATTGTTTATGCATGCTAGCATATGTATCTACATCATTAAATGCATCTTGGTGAAGATAGTCTTCACGAAGAGATTTAGCTGTTTCCATTGTTACTCTATCTTTATCTGAAAGTGCATCAATACCAACAAGTCTTACAATTTCATTTAATGAAGATTCTTCTTGTAATAAAGACATAGCTAATGTTCTATTCTTTGACCATTCACTATTAACATTTTTCTTATACCAATCTTCAAGCTTATCTAGATATAGAGAATAACTTTGAATCCAGTCAATGGCTGGGAAGTGTCTCTTATATGCTAAAGATGAAGATAATCCCCAGAATACTTTAACAATTCTAAGTGTAGCTTGTGTTACTGGTTCAGATAAGTCACCACCTGGAGGTGATACAGCTGAGATGGCTGTAACAGAACCAACTCTTTGGTCCTTACCAAGTGTTCTAACAATACCTGCTCTTTCATAATATCCTGCTAGTCTTGAAGATAGGTAAGCTGGATAACCTTCTTCGCCTGGCATTTCTTCTAATCTACCTGACATTTCTCTTAAGGCTTCAGCCCATCTTGAAGATGAGTCAGCCATAATAGCAACGTTGTATCCCATATCTCTAAAATATTCGGCAATCGTGATACCTGTATACATAGAAGCTTCACGGGCAGCAACTGGCATATCTGATGTATTAGCAATAAGAACAGTTCTCTTCATTAATGCTTCGCCAGTCTTTGGATCGATAAGTTCTGGGAATTCGTTTAATACATCTGTCATTTCGTTTCCACGTTCACCACAACCAACATATACGATAATGTCAGCATCAGCCCACTTAGCTAATTGGTGTTGAACAACTGTCTTACCTGAACCGAATGGTCCTGGAATACAAGCAGCGCCACCTTTTGCCACTGGGAAGAACGTATCTATAACTCTTTGTCCTGATACAAGAGGAACTGTTGGGTTCATCTTTGAAACATAAGGTCTACCTTTCTTAACTGGCCATTTTTGACACATAGTAATGTCAACATCGCCTTTCTTTGTTGTAACGACACATACAACATCATCAATTGTATGTTCGCCAGCATTTATAGCCTTAACCTTACCCTCAACGCCAACTGGTACCATAATTCTATGTTCAACAATCTTTGTTTCTTGAACAACACCTATGATATCACCAGCGCCCACTTCTTCACCAACTTCTACAGATGGTGTAAATAACCATTTCTTCTTATGGTCAAGTGCTGGAACAGAAACACCACGAGTAATTCTATTACCCGCTTGTTTAACGAGTTCTGTAAGTGGTCTTTGAATACCATCATAAATACCCTCGATAATACCAGGTCCTAACTCTACGCTAAGTGGCATACCTGTTGTTTCAACTTTTTCACCAGGACCAAGTCCAGAAGTCTCTTCGTATACTTGAATTGATGCTCTATCTCCACGCATTTCAATAACTTCACCAATTAGGTTCTTGTCTGAAACACGAACGATATCGAACATCTTCGCATCGCTTAGTCCTTCTGCCACGATTAATGGTCCTGATACCTTAACAATTCTTCCAACTTGTTTCATACTTATTTTTCTTCCTTGTTAAATAATATATCTGTGCCTATGGCTCTTTCGACATCCCTCTTTATTCCTTGAGCACCATAACCTGTTGATCCTTTAGATGATGGAATAGGAATAATAGCTGGATATGCTTTTGCTTTATATTTTGCTAATACTGCATCTATTTGCTCTGCTAAATCTTCAGTAATGAAAATAATGGCATAATCCTTAGCTAGCTTTCTCACTAACTTCTCTGCTTCTTCTGCTGTATCTGCTGAAAATACTTCCATACCAACAGCTTTAAAAGCTAATATAAGATCCTTATCTCCAATTACCGCAATCTTTCCGCTATGCATAATAGTCCCTTAATCTTTGTTTGATGACTTCAATATCTATCTTGTTCTTCACAAGTATTAAAATCATACGAACAACTTTTATTTCAATTTTCTTTGCAACATAGTATCCAGCTAGAGGTGCAACACTGAATACATCTTGCTTTTCTTCTTTAAATATGTTCAATAAATAGTTATCCCAAGCTGTTTCAAAATTAACTAATGATTTTGAATCAATTGTTAAAGCTATTTGAGCATACTTTGTATATTTCAATTTATCTAAGAAAGTCTCTACAGATTGATCATATAAAGATTCAAACATTTCTCTTTTTAGTTCGCCACCATCAATAAAATCCTTAGAAAAGGCTTTTACATCAAATCCGATTTTCTTATATCTAATAAAGTTAGAGATATTAGAAAAATCTATGTTGGCTTGCCAATATCTAGATATGCTTGGAGCTTTTGCTTTCTTTAGCACTGCATTGATTTCAGCATACATAGCCTTATCTAAAATAACGTCAATAGTTCTTGGACTCTTATCTCCATTAGCATGTAACTCATCTATTTTAGATAGTGCTTCTTGCATGAATTTAGAAAGGTTATCATAATCATCGTTAAATACCTTTTCTTTTATCTCTTCTACATTTAATTGTCCATTTGGAGCAACCATGTATGAGATATCGTCATCATGCATATATTTTGCTTTCATAAGAGCTTTTAAGTTATGGTAATCATTCTTGATTAAGAAAGTCTCTAGTCCCATCTTAGGAACTGTACTTTCTGCCATAAACTCACTTACCCTATTCTCTTCAGCGCTTAGGATTTTTTCAAAGTCATATGCCTCTGCCACAATTCCGCCACCATAGTTGCTTTCCATAAGAACTCTAACGGCATCTTCTAAAGATTCAGCATAAACCATACGGTTTATCTTATCTTGAGATAAGAAACCATTTTCAAGTGACTTAACACGGGCATTAGAATATACTAATGAATTATTTACCATTCAATTACTCTCCAAACAAAATCTTTGCTAATTCTGCTTCGTTCTCTTCTTTAATCAACTCGAATTCTTGTTCGAATGTTAAATTCTTATCATACTTTTGACCAATAAGAATTACACCACCATCAAAATCACCAAATGATTCTGATAATGTTAATTTCTTACCAATAGCCTTAGATAAATCTGCAATAACTTTTGCAGTTAAAATAGACTTATCTTTTTCACCGATTAGAACTTTATCTCCATCATCTGCATTAAGCTCAATCATCTTCTTAACTAAAGAGATGTATTTGTCTTTTTCGTTTTTACGCATATAATCAGCAACTGTATTGAATACCGAATCAATAGCCTCTTTCTTCTTAGAAAGAACTATCTTTTTAGAATCCAAATTAGTTACCATTTCCTTACGCTTATAAACTTCTTCGACTCTAGCTTTGCCCTTTGGAATAGCATTATCTCTAAAAGCACTAATTTGATCATTAGTCTTCTTTTCGATTAAAGCTACTTCCTCTTTGGCTTTAGAGATGTTCTCATCTGCGACAGCTTTAGCGTCATTTATGATTTTCTCTATAATTACTTCCTTATTATTCATCTTTGCTCCTAAATCTTATTAGGCAACCTTAATAAAGATAATTGCCAAGAATGATACTAATAATGCAAGTAATGCATATGTTTCAACCATTACTGTAAGTAATAAGCCCTTACCTGATGTTTCTGGCTTCTTACCAACCATGTTAATAGCTGCAACGGCACACTTACCTTGGTATAATGCTGAAACTAAACCAACGATTGCCATTGGAAGACAAGCTGCAAAGAATGACCAACCTGTACCAATGTCAAAGTCTGGCATAGCAGAACCACCCATTAAACCAGTTCTCATAAGTACCATGAAAGCAATAATAAGTCCGTAAATGCCTTGTGTACCTGGTAATAATTGAAGAATTAAAACTTTACCAAATTTATTTGGATCTTCTGTTGTAACTCCTGCAGCTGCTTGACCTGCTGTACCTACACCGATTGCTGAACCACAACCTGCAAAAATTGCTGCTAAAGCAGCACCTATTAAGGCAATTGCAATACCACTCATTATTTCTTAACCTCCTGAGTATTTTCATTGTTAATATAGTAATATTTCATTTCTGAACCAAGTGGTCTGAATAATTCACCACCACCTGTATAGAATTTTCCAAAGAATTCAACGAATTGTAATCTTGAGTTATGTACATATGAACCAAGAGCATTAATAGCCATTGAGAATGTATGTCCAACAACTGCAATGATTGCAAACGCAATAACACCAACAACTCCACCTAACATTTCATATAGAACTGAACCGATATTATTGAATACCATACCGATAACGGCTGTAGCTAATCCTAAACCGAATATACGTGTGTAACTCATTAAATCTGAGAAGAAGTTGATAATTCCATATAATGCAGCAAGTGCGCCTGTAATTTTTCCTGCGCCCTTCTTGCCACAAGCACCACCAACCATTAGTAATACTAAACCAATGATTAATAATACAAGACCAATTGTTTTAAATGCTGCTGGAAGTCCAAGCATTGATTGTCCCATAAATCCAGCAATACCAAATATTAAGAAGAACCAGCAAAGACCAGCAACAGAAGCTACATACTCCTTTGCCCTAAAGTCAGCATAAGATTTAATTGCTGTACCAAATAACATTTGGAATACACCCATACCAATTGATAGGTATAACATCATTAAAGGTTCTTCAACTGGGTTGAACCAGCACCATATACCTAGATCTTTTGCAGATACACCAAAATATGAACCGAAAATAATACCCCAAATAACTGTTGAGATACCTCCCATGAATACAATCTTGATTAAGTTAGATTGTCCTTTCTTTGGTTTTGTAATTGCTAAGATCGCACCAGCACCAACTGCTAAGATAAATCCGTAACCTGCATCAGATAACATCATTCCGTAGAATAGGAAGAAGAAGAAAGCAACAAATGGGTTTGGATCAATTTCCTTATACTTAGGAGCAGAGAACATATTTGTTACTGACTCATATGGAGATACAATCTCATTGTTTTCACATAATGTTGGAACATCTTCCCCTTCTTGAGGATCACGAATTATATAAGATAATGAAAGTGGAGATTCAACTAAAGTCTTATCTAACTCTTCAGCTTTATCTGCTGGTACCCATCCCTCTAGGAAGAATGAAGTCTTTGTAGATGCTGTTAAACCTTCACATTCAATCTTTCTTAGTTCTAGCGAATAATAGTCATGTAATCTTTGAGCATCAAGCAAGATCCCCTCATCCTTGATTGCTTCAAAATAAATATCTATTATTCTCTTATTGTCTTCTTCAATTTTCTTATTTGCATTAAAGATGATATTGCTTGAAACTTCATCATAATTTAAAGCGCACATAGCAAACGCCATGTCAGATAAAATACCTGTTATATCATCGTAATTTTCTTTTAGATAAATAACTGAAATTGCTACAGTAGATTCGTTTCCAAATACTTCTACATATGCTCCCTTTTCTTCAAGCATAGCAATCTTAGGAAGTTCTGAAGAGCTAATAGTACCGACCATAACTCCAACATGCTTTGTATCTTTAAACTTATTTAATGAAATAGGCACATTTTTAAATGGAGTAAGTTGATTAATAAGTGCTGTATTTTTTGCAATATCAGCTTTTAAAGAAATAATCTCTTCACTGAACTTTGTAAATCTATCAATGGCATCAAAAACTTCCTTTTCAACAACTAAAGAATTTGAGAATTCTTCAAATGTTAAACTTCTCTTTGGAATTAAAAGTCCTGATGTCTTAACTGGCTTATATTCAAAATTTCTCTCTTTAGCGTATTGCTTAACTTTTTGAGAGCAATCTTGTAAAAAAGAAAATGAGAACTCTATTTGAGATAACTTTTTGTTATACTCATTAATTTTATTCTCATCTAAAACATATTCTGTTTCTTCAAATTTTGGAGATAATGAAACTTCTACACAACCCATCTTGTGTAAAGTCTTCATCAATCTAGATTTCTCAGAGTTGTTGCCAAATAGCAACAATCTCTTCATGTCACATATCATACTTTGAAGTTAATCTCCCAATAACATACTCAATAGACTTATCCATATTCTTTTGAGCGTTCTTATTTTGCTTATCTGCTTGCGCTGCTACTTCTTCAAGTTTTGTTCTATACATTTCTTCAGATTTTGCAACGGCATTATTGTATTCGTTTGTAAGGTCAATCTCTATTCTTTTCTTTTCTTCTTCAACAGCAACAACAGAGACATCTTTGGCTTTAGCAACCATTTCCTTAGCTTTGACTTGGGAGTCTTTAATTATTGAATCTGCCTTATTTTCAGCATCTATGATATTCCCAATAACTTCTTCTATCATTCTAATCCCCTAATTTTATTTGAAATATTTATCTTCAATAGCTGTAATCTTGTTAATTCTATTTGTATGGCGACCGCCTTCAAATTCTGTATCTAACCACTTCTTTGTCATTTCAACAGCAAGGTCAATAGATACAACTCTTCCGCCCATAGCTAAGATATTTGCATTATTGTGTCTTTTGCACATTTCAGCTGTAAATAAATCATGTGCTACAGCAGCTCTAATGCCCTTAACTTTATTCGCAGCAATAGAAATACCAATACCTGTACCACAAAGAACGATACCTAAATCCACCTCTTTCTTAGATACTGATTCAGCAACTTTTAAAGCAAAATCAGGATAATCAACAGAGTCTGTTGAGTAACATCCAAAATCTACTACTTCTATTTCTCTTGATTGTAATAAATCAACAATTGCTGGTTTTAAAACGATTCCACCATGATCGCATCCGATTGCTATCTTCATATCGCCACTCCTTTACATCTAAAACATTACAAGTATTATAGCACACTGAATATTATATATTCAACAACGGAAAAAAGACGCCTAGTGGCATCTTTTTAAAATCAAACTTATTTTTGCCTATATGTGCTTATTTTATTCTTTGTTATTTTGAATAAATAATGCTATTTTTTCTACTGCATTTTTAATTTGTTCGCCTGTTTTTCTATATGTATCTAAATCTCTACCATATGGATCAATTACATCACCATCGTGAGTAATATCATCTATGCAGAATAATTTTTCTTTTGGAGCGAATGCAGATAGCATCATTTTATGGCTTTTTGTCATACAAATGATATAGTCACTTTCTTTTATATCTTCAAGTGAAATTGGCTTAGATGTATGCTCAAATTCAATACCATTTTCCTTTAAAACTTCTTGAGAATTAGCAGATATTGGATCACCAAAATTACAACCTATTCCAGCACTATCTACCTCAACATTTCTCATATTCATCTTGCCAAGTAAATCAAGCATAAATGCATGAGCAAGAGGAGATCTACAAGTATTACCAGTACAAACAAACATTATCTTCATACTCTCACCCCAGCAGCTGCTTTATTAACTCTATTCATAACAGAAGCGTTCTTTCCTTCTGTACCAAAATCTTGACAAATAATATAATTTGAAACCTTTTGTGCATCATGCATTTTTGCAAATATGTAATGCATAACTTCATCATCTGTATCTCCTACGGAGATAAATCTTCTCTTATCCAAGTTATCTTGCCATGATTTTCTAACAATAAGAATTGGATTAAAACCTTCTTTTTGTTTTGCATCATACTCTTTTATCATAGCCTCTTTTGTTGAAGCTACAACCATCGTGCAAGATGGAGCATAATGCTTATATTTCATTCCTGGAGCTTTAGCAACTAGCACCTCACCTTTAAATGTTTCGCATGTTCCTAAAACATCTGCAATCATTTGTGGTGTTATGCCACCTGGTCTTAAAACTGTAGGAACTTCACTTGTCATATCTACAATTGTTGATTCAATACCAACTTGACAATCTCCACCTTCAATAATCAAAGGTACCCTTCCCTTCATGTCCTCATAAACGTCCTTAGAATTTGTTGGAGATATATGAGTTGAAACATTAGCTGATGGAGCAGCAATTGGGCATTTACAAGCCTCTATAAAGTCTCTAGCAACCTTATGTGATGGCATTCTAATGCCGACTGTATTTAATCCACCTGTTACTTCCTTTGGAATTGAATCTTGTTTTGGCATAATAATTGTTATTGGACCTGGCATAAATGCATCAATAAGTTTTTGGGCATTATCTGAAATCTCACTAACAAGAGATCTGATTTGATCCTTATTTGAAACATGAACTATTAAAGGATTGTCTGATGGTCTACCTTTAGCAAGGTAAATCTTTTTAACAGCTTCAACATTAAATGCATCTGCTCCAAGACCATAAACAGTCTCGGTTGGGAATATAACAACGTCACCGCTGTTAATTAATTTTGCACCTAATTCTATTGCTTTTTGACCTTCTAACAATTGTGTTTCCATAGCCTTTTATATCATAGTATTTTTATGCGAAATTTGCAATAAATGTTGCCATTAATCCGACATTTGTGAATATTTACATAATAAATATTTTTATGATATTATAAGTATGTATAGCGTTAAGGAGAATTATGGGATTATTTAGCAAGAAAAATGACGAATCAGCAAAGGCCTCTAATGACCTTGCTTTAGAAATTATCCAAGATGTTCAAACACATTTAAAAATTAAACAAAAACAAGAGGCCCCAAAAATGCCTTTGTTTATTTCTATTTCTAAAATCCCTAACCCAGAAATCTTTGCTACTCCTCTAGATAATGAGATTGCAGAAGTTGATGAAGCTGAGATTGCAGCACAAGAACAAGCAAAGCAAGAAGAGGAAGAAAGAGAGAGACAAGCGCTAGAAGCCATTGCTAAAGCAAAAGCTATGGCTGAACAATTACAACAAGAAGAAGAGGCTAAATTGGCCCAAGAAGAAGCTAAAGAGCAAGAAGATATAGTAGATGATGAAGTAGTAGAAGAAATTGAAGATAATGAGGAAGCTCAAAGCGAAGAAACAATAAGCGAAGAGCAACCTACTGAAGATACTCAAGAAGAATCTTCTGAAACTGAAGAATCTAGTGAGAAAACTCAAGAAGAAGTTGTAGAAGAAACTGCTCCAGAAGAGATTAAAGAGGAAGCTCAACAAGAAGAACCTGCTCCAGAAGAGACTGTAGAGGAAGAAAAAGTTGAAGAACCTCAAGAAGATAAACAAGAGACTGTAGAAGAAATTGAAACTTTAGAAGAAGATACTGAAGTTGAAGAAAAGAAAGAGGAAGTTATTGAAGAGCCTCAAGAAGAAAAGAAAGAAGCACCTACCCCACCTCCTTCATCAAATATGACATTCTCTGCAGCTACATTTAATCTAAAGAAGAAAACTATTGTAAAAGCATCAGCTGCTAAGAAATCTGGAGTTGCCGCAATTAAAGAAGAAGCAGATGCTCAAAAGGCTGAGCTTGAAGCAATAAAGAGAGAAGAAGCTTTAGCTAAGGCTGCTGCTATAAGAGAAGCTGAAAAGAAAGCTGAAATGGAAAGACTAAAAGATGTTATCTTAATTGGTAATATCAAAAAGCCGGATCCAGAATTAGGAAAATTTGAAATTCAATGGTCTAACAATAATGCCCTTCCATACAAGATGGTTCTAAAGAGCAATGTTGGAAAAGTATTATATGAAAGTACAGCTATAAGAACAAAGCCAAACGAATTAACTGCTGTTATGTTTAAAGATATTTGTAATACAGGTTCATTCGTATTTATAAAAGCACCAGCAGGTTATGCGTTTAAGATGCTAGATTCAAGAAAGAGAGTCTTCTATATATCTAAAGCATATAGACAACTAATAGATGCACAAAAGATGGCTGCACTGATAAAGAAATTTGGATTATCCGCAAACTATATAGATGATGTAACAAATTCATAACAAAGCATAAAAAAACGAGCACATCAAGTGCTCGTTAATTATTGTACTCTTAATTAAACTCTTGCTTCTACTACTGTCATATTTCCTTTTAGTGTGTAACTTACATTACCTGCAGGAATAAAGAATGTATCACCAAGATTTGCTTTTTCTTCAACCCCATCAAATACGATAGAACCATTTCCTTTAACAACAGTAACTGATGCAAAAGAATCATCTGTCATATTGATTTGCTTCTCTCCATTAACTTCATATTCTCTACCTGTAAAATACTTACATGTAGCAAGAAGTTTTTCACTATCTGAAACAACTTTAACTTCTTCGTTAACTTTGCAAACCTTTGTAGAGTCAATAACCTTTAGAGATTTATCTATATGTAATTCTCTCTTATTACCATTCTTGTCTACTCTATCGTAGTCATAAAGTCTATATGTTAATGAACTATTTTGTTGGATTTCACAAATTAATAAACCACCGCAAATAGCATGAACTGTTCCTGATGGAATAAAGATACAATCACCTTTTTTAACTTCTATGAAGTTAAGAACATCAAGAATCTTATTCTCTTTTAAAGCCTTTTCTACTTCTTCCATTGAATATGGCTTTTTGAATCCACAGTAAACACCAGCACCTTGCTTTGCATCTACTACATACCACATTTCTGTTTTACCAAATTGGCCTTCATTCTTTAAAGCATATTCATCTGAAGGATGAACTTGAATAGAAAGATTAGAAGCAGCATCAATTAACTTAATTAATACTGGGAAAAATTGGAATTTCTTTCCATTGTTTCCAAGAAAATCTTTATTAGCATCTACAACTTCTGATAAAGTCTTACCTTTAAACTCTCCATTATCTACAATACTTTGGCCATCTTTATGACAAGATAGTTCCCATGACTCAGCAATAATGTCTGAATCACTTTGTTTATTCCATTCTTCTTTAAGAGCTTTACCGCCCCATATATATGCCTTTGTTGCTGGCTTTAATTTAATCGGATACATCTTTTACCTCTTTCTTAAATGTGATTATAAACTCAGTTCCTTTTCCAACTGTACTATTTACTTTTATTTTTCCACCTTGTACCTGAACTGCATGTTTTACTAATGATAATCCAAGTCCAGTAGAAGATTCAACTGTTGAAGTATGAGATTCATCAGTTTTATAGAATCTATCAAAGATATTAGGAAGTTTGTCTTTTGGAATGCCCATACCATCATCCTTTACATGGACTACAACACTTCTATCTTTATCTTCAATAATTATCTTTACATATCCACCTTCATGATTATATTTAATACCATTTGTAATTAAATTCTTAAGCATTGAAGAGAATAAACTGTAATTACACTTTAGTGTAGCTGTTCCTTCAGAAGATAATTGTACTTTTGCTTTATCAGCAATAATCTTTAGTGAGTAAACAAGATCTGAAGCAATATCCCCTATTTCTTCATCTTGCATTACAATTTGACCTTCTTTTGCAGCGTCCATCTTACTAATCTCAAGCATGTTGTCTAGAAGAGTCTTCATCTTTGTTGCATTGTTATAAATCTCTTCTGCACACTTCTTCTTTTGCTTATCTGTAGTAGTATCCATACTTAGTAGTTCTGAATAACCACTTATAGCAGTAAGTGGAGTTTTTAATTCATGAGAGGCATTAGCAAAGAAGTCAGACTTAATCTTATCTGTTCTTCTTTCTTCTGTAACGTCTGTAAATAATAGAACCATGTATAATTCTTTATAGAATTTTAAACTCTCTGGGAATGTACTTTCTACTCTTATCCATCTAGCATTAGCTTGGAATGTACCAATAAAGTTTGTTCTTGTATCAAATGCATTAGCAATTAATGGATAAACCTCTGCTGTTTCTGCATTATTTTTAAAATCCTCCTTACATGTAATATTGAATCCTACAAGCTCAGAAGCAATATCGTTAGATTCTACAATGTTAGTTTTTGCATCAAATACTATTACGCCTTGCTTTATTGAAGATAACAATGTATAAAGTTTATCTTTTTCAAGCGCAAGATTCTTTAAACCGGCGTTAATAATACCACCGATTTCAGATATTTCTTCAACCATCTTATCTGCAGAAGAAGGAAGATAATTTCTATTTACTTCTAAATCTTTAAATCTTCCTGCTCTAATATCAAGCATGATATTTTCTACTTGTTTTAATGGAGCCAAAGAAGACTTAACGTTAGTGGATATGAATACATATAAGAATACAACCATAAATACCCAGAATCCTGTAAGTGCAATCATAAGGATTAGGAATGGATATCCACTAATTAATGTAGATGATGCAAATCTTAAAATTAGGAACTCATCAGGATCCACATCTTTTGATACTTTTACTTTTACAAAGTAACCATACATTCTTCCTGACTTTTCCTTATATGGAGAATCTATAGAAGATACGATACTATCACCTACATTTCCCTTTAATAAAGTAGATACAAATTGATCTTGAGATAAATCCAAAGTACTTAAAGATTGTAATCCTTCAGTATCGCCATATACAGTTCCACTAGAGTTAATAATTGTACATGTAATTGATGTACCTCTTTTATAGAACAAGAATCTATCTAAATCATTTAGATTGTCTAAGTGCTCTACTTGCTCAATTGTTGTTTGAGCAGATTTGTCTACAGATTCTTTTGTGTAGTTTTGGCTAATAACAACAAACGACACTATTATTAGCGCCGTAAGTAAGAACAAGGCAACAGCCGTTGTTATAGTTAAATTTCTAAGGATTTTATTTCTCATTTAATGGATCTGAGGAGAATTTATATCCTACGCCTCTTATAGTCTTAATATAAGGAACATCTGTATATGCACCAAGTTTTGCTCTTAAAGACTTAATATGCATATCTAGAGTTCTTGTTTCTCCTACATAATCATAACCCCAAACATCTTTTAAGAATACTTCTCTTGGAATAACTACATCGATTTTATTAATTAATAATTTTAATAAATTATATTCTTTCAAGGTAATTGTTACTGGATGGCCATTAACTGTTACAACGTGCTCTGCATCGTTAATAACGATTTCGCCACTCTTAATAACTTTATCATCATTCTTTCTTAATGAAACTTTTCTTAAATTAGCTTTTACTCTAGCTATAAGTTCAAGCATACCAAAAGGTTTTGCAATATAGTCATCAGCACCTAAATCTAGGCCTCTAACTTTACTTTCTTCATCACCCTTTGCACTGGCAATAATAATTGGAACATCTTTTGTATTATCATCGTCTTTAATTTTCTTTAATGCTGTAATACCATCCATTCCAGGAAGCATCAAATCTAGAATAATTAAATCTGGAACAGTGATTTTTAAAGACTCAAACATGTCTTCAGCACAAACGAAGCATTGACAAGCAAAATCATTGTTGTCAAAAGCCATATCATATAAATCTCTAATAGAACTGTCGTCTTCGACTATAAAAATTGTGTGTTTCATATTGTTATTACCCTTACTATTAAAAATTTTACCATAATATGTCGATTTTGTAAATAACACAAATTTTACAATAAAAATCTTCCAAATATATAATATTTGGGTTTTCTAATAATTAGTGCTGAATCGACACCATACACAACAAAATTGACATAAAAATTGAATATTATCAGAAAAAGGGAAATACTTTAACAACAAAAAAAAAGAGATACCTCAGTATCTCTTTCCATTGGATCCGGC
>DFIJ01000070.1 GCA_002372775.1 Christensenella sp. UBA3700 | reverse complement strand
GTCCACTTTGGAGGTATCATATCAACGTGATGTTGGCCTGCTTCATTATTAACGTTTATATTTTACTATTTATATTGTTCCATCATTTCACTAATCATTGACTTAATCTTTGAAATAGCATCTTCATATTTAACTTTGAAACTTTCCTTTGTAGCACGAATAGTAATTTCTACTTCATCATTAGCTAACGATTTTGGTGATACTACAACTCTTATTGGCATACCCATTAAGTCTGCGTCTGTAAACTTAATACCAGCGCCACAGTTTCTATCATCCATAAGAACATCTACACCATTTGATTGTAAGTCATTGTATAAAGCGTTTGCCTTTTCTGCAACAACTGGATCATCTTGTCTTAAGATACACATATGAACTTGCCATGGAGCAACTGAGATTGGAAGAATTAAACCATCTTTATCGTTTGATTCTTGAGCGATAGAAGCAATAGCTCTACCAACGCCAATACCGTAACAACCCATGATAGGATTAAATAATTGTCCATCTGGTCCAGTAACTGTCATACCCATAGACTTTGTATATTTTGTACCTAATTGGAAGATATTACCAATTTCAATACCATTTTCAATTCTTAATGTACCACCACAGATTGGGCACTTATCTCCAGCCTTAACCTTAGAAATATCATCGAAAGTTACATCCTTAACATCTCTAGAGATATTAAATCCAACATAGTGATATCCTGGCTTATTAGCACCAACGATCATTCCCTTTGTGCCTTCTAAAGACTTATCGTAAACAACTTTTATCTTAGAATCTAATCCGATTGGTCCAATATTTCCGCAAGCAACAACATCACTTACACCACCATCATATGCTACAACATCTAACTTAAGAGCTTTCTTTAATTTAGCTTCATTAACTTCTAAATCACCTCTTACAAATGCAATAACGATTTGATCTTGGTCACCCTTTACAGCAAATACTACAGCTTTAGCTGTTTGTGATGCTGGGACATTGAATCTATTGCAAATTTCTTCAATAGTCTTATCTGCTCCTGTATCTACTAGTTCTAATTGCTTATCTTCAAATTCAGGTTTTTCAATTATAGATGTAGCAACTTCCATATTTGCTCTATAATCGCAATCATTACATAAAACGATTGAGTCTTCACCAACTTCTGTTAATAACATAAATTCGTGAGCTATGCTTCCGCCCATCATACCTGAGTCAGACTTAACATCAATAAATCTCTTTAAACCGATTCTTCTGAAGATATTTTGGTAAGCTTTATGCATCTTCATATAGTATTCTTCCATATCTTCCTTTGTTGTATGGAATGAATATGCATCTTTCATAGTGAATTCTCTTACTCTAATTAATCCACCTCTAGCTCTTGCTTCATCTCTGAACTTTGTTTGAATTTGATAAATCATCATTGGAAGTTGTGTATAGCTTGATACTGTATGATTAGCCATATGAACAGCAGCTTCTTCGTGAGTCATACCTAAAAGCATGTCTCTATTTGATCTATCTTTAAAACGAACCATTTCTGCACCGATACTTGAATATCTACCAGATAAATCCCAAATTTCACGCGGCATAACAACTGGGAATAAAACTTCTTGTCCATCATTCTTATCCATTTCATCTCTAATGATGTTTTGGATTCTTTGGCTCATCTTTTCGCATGGCATTGTCATTGAATAAATACCATTTGCTACTTGCTTAATGTAGCCAGCTCTAGATAACAAAATGTGACTTAAAATCTTAGCGTCACCAGGAGCATCTTTTGTACGTTCACAACATAATTTGCTTAATAACATAGTTATACCTCGTTTGTTTAAATCTCGTTAATGATATCACTTATATATAATTATGCGCAAGTAAATACACTCGCGCGCTTTATAACGAAAAAGGTCGGACCCTTTTAGATCCGACCTAACTATATCTCTCTTAAAGATTAGTCTTCTGCATTTGGATCATATGGAACGATCTTTGCTGATGCAGCGAACTTTCTTACAGATTCAGCAGAACTTTGTGCTAAGTCTTTTGTCTTATATGTTTCACCAAGGTATACATTACCAGCGTTTGCACCCTTTAATACAAATCTAAAGTTACCAAACTTATCTTTATCGATAAAGAAGTTGTTTAAGTAAGCAGCCTTCTTAAATGTATCGATAGCTGATTCGCAAGTATCTTCTGTTGCAAAGTAACGGCTACCATATAATAATTGACCATTGTTTGCATATAGAGCGAAGAAGAATCCTCTTCCTTCATGACCTGTAATTGTGAACTTACCAGATGTCTTAGCAGGAATAGCTAAAGCCTTTTCCCAATCTACACCAGTACCCTTATTGAAGTTCTTCTTAGCATCTGCATAAGCAGCTTCCTTTTCTGGGTCTGCTTCGTAGCTTACGATCTTTCCTTCAGCTGTATATCTCTTTACTGATTCAATAGCATCCTCAGCTTGCTTTCTTGTCTTGTAGCATTCACCTACATATCTCTTAGCAATGATAAATCTCCAAGTTCCCTTCTTGTCTTCATAAACAGTAGCGAATACCTTTGGATCAAGAACAGTCTTTTT
>DFIJ01000099.1 GCA_002372775.1 Christensenella sp. UBA3700 | reverse complement strand
TCGCCTTATTGTGAGTCCATTTTTCTAGTTTTTTATTCTCGATATACGTTATAGCTATATCATACTGTTTAGATAATGCTGTAGCAAAATACCAAGCCACCATCATTTTTACATAGTAATCTTCATTTGTTACATTTGTTGCCATATCTAGATATTTAACATCAAAATCTTCATCTAAATAATATGTCATCAACATTTTAACAGCAAAACGAATAGTATATACTTTATCTGATTTAATCCACTCATAAACTTTAGGCAACAACATCTCCTTATGCTTTTTAAAGACATTAGGTATTAATTGATCGCAAGTTGCCCAATTATCTATATATGGCAAAAATCTATCTATTTCTTCAACGCATTTCTTTTTGTCTTTTATTAGTGAAATAATAAAAGATTGCAATTGATTCTCTTCAAAATATTTATGTGGCAAATCTGATAAAAAAATCTCTATATCCCCTCTTTTAGATAACTCTTTTGCATAATCTCTAAGTTGAGGTGTTCTAACACCAAGAACTAGTTCTTCATCAACCGTATGAACGGTTCTAGCATTGAAATGCCTATATTCTGTTTTTGTGTCTCTTATCTCGTATAATCTTTGTCTTATCTCTTCTATAATCGCCACTTTTACATCTCCCATCCCTTATTATGTTAACACAATTTAATGGCTGCTTTTTCTCTTTTTAAAATATACCCTATATCGCCATTAACAAACTCTCCTATTATAGTTTTTATATCTTGTGTATAATATATGTGTTAACAAATTATTTGGAGGTACATATTAATGGATAGGGTTGTACTAAAAAAAAGGGCTCGCGAGCAACTTGGCAATGGTATTTTCCAACAACCATGGTTATTGATGGTTGCGGCATGTTTGATCTATAGCGCAATCACAAGTGCAGTTTCAAGCTACGGAAGTTTCTCAAAGAATTCTATAGCTATTTCTTTAGGTAGTATTGCATCTTTATTATTGGCAGGTCCACTAGAATTAGGACTTACTCGTATGACAATAAATAGAGCTAGAGATAATAAAGAATTTAACATCGAGGAACTATTCTCTGGCTTTAAAGATTTTGGCAATGCTTTTGTTTTGTATTTATTAAGAGCTGTTTTTGTTTTCTTATGGACATTATTATTAATCGTTCCTGGAATAATAAAGGCTTATGCTTATTCAATGGCATTCTATATTCAAAATGATAACCCAGATATGGGTGCTAGCGATTGCTTAAAAGAAAGCCAAGAAATGATGAATGGACACAAAATGGAATTATTCATTATGGACTTAAGCTTCATTGGCTGGTTTATCGTTGGATTATTATGCTTAGGCGTTGGAACTCTTTGGGTTGAAGCTTATTATCAAATGGCTCGTGCTAATTTCTATTTAGAGCTAAAGGGCCAAACGGATGAATCTGGAGATATCGTTGACGCAGATGTCGTTACTGAAGATGAAATTATTGACAGTGACGTTTTTGAAGATAAAAACTAGAAATTTGTAAATAGAATAATGAAGATCGTTTTGGGATTTCCCTTAACGATCTTTTTTACTTAAATAGATAACTATATTTTCTCATTTGTTCGAAAATAATATCCCTTACTCTTATTCTTTCATTAAGAGGATAAATACTTGCTTCCCCATTCTTTCCGTTAAGTGAAAGGATTTCTTCTACCTCGGCCTTTGTAAAACTAAAATGTAGATTATTACCATATAACAATTCAGACATCTCTAACTGCTCATCAAAACTTCTTGAAAAAGTCTTAGCTTTAACAGTTTTTATTAATTCATATAAGTCAGCATTGATTGGATAATCCATTTTTGTATCTGCTAACAGTCCCGCTCCATTGTCAAAAATTGGACAAAGTGCAAAATCTCCTTGTGAATTCATAAGCACTGCAATGTTATGAGTGTGCCTATCCTCATTTAAAAAGAACGCATCGATTGTTAACATTTTATTAATATATTTGCCAAAACCTTTTAGACCGATTGCTTCCATTCTGTCCGTCAAAAAAGAAATTCTATCTTTCATTTCCCTTGTTGACCATATAATCTCATTTAAGCTCTTACTGTATTTAATTTTAAACAATCTTTCTAATGTAATTATTTGCCAATCACTATCTAAAAAATTTGGACTACTTACTCCACGATATGTTTGACTCTTGTACTTTATTTCAACAGGAGTATACAAAACATACTCGTCTGCTTTTAAAGAAGAATATTTAAGCAAGTGAGATATTGTATATTCAGCCAGCCCTTCATAGCCAGTATAATCTGCCTTATACCAAACAGCATCTTTTTCCCATTTTAATTGGTTGCCTTTAGATGACTGCCTATCGTTTGTTTTTATATCTTGCTCAAATAACTCAATCATTTTTACTCCTCTATCTTTATCCAAAAATCATCTTCTGCCATTCTTCCTTCTGTCTTTTTTATAATCAAAAATGGATCATAAAAAGGCAGACCCAAATCTTCTAATACAAGTTTTAGTTTATCCCTAGATTCAGGAAAGCATCTACTTTTTAAGAATTCTTGATAATCCTTAAATGTAGGGTTTTCGTTAATCCCAAACGCCTTAAACATTACATTGTTTGTATAGTTTTTGATTAAAACTTCTTCTTTATTTTCATCCACATCTATAAGAGTACACACTCTATTCTTATACATATAGAACAACCTTAAGGGCATCTGTTTTTCTGGAACTATTCTGCTTTTTAAATAAGCTGGATTCTCGCTTAACATATTAACCAATACAGCTACCGGTCCTTTTATCTTTTCTTCTCCTCTTTCCCATCTTTCTATAGTAGGTTTAGATACCCCAACAAGTTTTGCAAATTCAGATTGAGACAAATTAAATACTTTTCTGATTTGCTTTAACTCCTCTGGCATTATAGTATTTATTATTGCATACTTCTCCGCTTTCATTTTTTATCTCCCACTATATATTACCATCATTTTGATTGCTTTTCAATAATACTTTGCCATTATTTTGATTACTTTTGGCAAACAATAACTCAAATGATATCGCATTAAAGTTATTCATTGAAATGAAAAGCACATTTTAATACAATTTAACGATTGCACTAAAAATTTGTGCGGTTTTGAAAATTAAAATGTGCGGATTCAAAAAATAAAAAAGTACTTATTTTTACTTCTTTTTGAAACATTAATAAGTACTTCATTTTTAAATTTTGGCTTAGTCAAGCCATTTTTTCGTTAAAATTTTAATACAAAAAAATTGTATCAAAATATACTATTCTGTGGGTACCCCACTTTTCGTACCAACAAAACTTGGTACAAAAAAGAGGGGAAACTACAGTTGATTTGGTGGAGATGCGGAGAGTTGAACTCCGGTCCAAAAAACTTCATCCAGAACTTTCTACATACTTAGTTAATATTTGATTGTCCCTAATAACATCTATTAACAAATCTTATTTCGGTGAGCCCTAAATCTTGTTTATAGCTTCGAGCATTACTATAAACCCTGTTCCGCTATTGACGCCGGTTCAGAATCGCGGACCCCTCTGGCCGACGGCTTGCTGACTACGCAGCGAAAGCAAATTCGCTATTTTTGTTTGCGTTTAAATTTAAGTTTCCGTTTTTACGAAGACGAGCCTTCGATATGCTTATTCTGTCCTCGATTCCCTGTCGAATCCGGTACATCCCCATAGGGAATTTTGAAATAGCGATACCAAAATTCCCAATACATAATTAGTTTTTCAAGTCGTATGGTGTTACTTGGTAAACATAATAGTTCAACCAATTATAGTATAGCAAATTCGCTGTACTCTTCCATTTCATGTCTATTTTATTAATATCTCCATCAACAAAATAGTTTATAGGCTTCTCTATTTCTAGACCTTTTCCTATGTCTCTTAAATACTCTGTTTTTAGTGTTTCTCTAGCATATTCACTATGTCCTGTCATAAAGATCTTTTTATTATCTGTAGACTTTACGATAGATACTCCACATTCATCGCCGTATCCAAGAAGTTGTAAATTCTTATTATTAACAACATCTTTTGCGTCGATAACCGCGTATCTAGACATTGGTATATACATATAATCATCCATCCCCCTAAGTAATGGTTCTTGTTCATCACAAGTTTTTACTGGGTAGATTCCTGATAACTTTTTCTCTATTAAGTGCTTTGGAATATCATAAAAATGATATAGTCCAGCAAATGCTGCCCAACAAACAAACATTGTTGATGTAACATTCTTCTCTGACCAATCCATGATCTCCTTTAATTCTTCCCAATACTTTACTTCCTCATATTCCATTTGCTCTACTGGAGCTCCTGTAATAATTAGTCCATCGTATTTGTTGTTCTTAATCTTAGAGAATGTTGTGTAGAACGTATCCATATGAGATTGAGCTGTATAGTGACCTCTATATGTCTCCATTTCTACTAGTGTGACCTTTATTTGAAGTGAAGAGTTAGCAAGAAGTCTAATAAGTTGAGTTTCTGTCTCAATCTTAGTAGGCATCAAATTAACAATAGCTATCTCTAGCGGTCTAATATCTTGACTCTCAGCTCTTACTTTTGGCATGACGAAGATATTCTCCTTAGACAAAATATCGAATGCTGGTAATGCTTTAGGTATAACTACTGGCATACTATCCCCTCCTTTTATGAATTATATTCCTTGATTGTTCTTTCTATGTTTCTCTTTTGTTGCTTTTCTTGCTCAACTTTGCGCTTATCATGTAATTCTTTACCCTTACATAAGCCAACCTCAACCTTTACAAGGCCATTTTTTAGGTACATTTGAGTTGGGACTAAAGTATATCCTTTTTGTTGAACATAGCCGCGCATTTTGTTTAATTCTTGCTTGTGAACAAGAAGTTTTCTTACTCTTTTCGAGTCAACGTTATAATAGCTTCCTTTTTCATATGGCTTAATATGAGTATTCATTAGCCATAATTCATTATCTTTTATAACACAGAATGAATCTTTAAGATTTACATTTCCTAGTCTAATAGACTTAACTTCGCAACCAACTAATTGAATGCCCGCTTCGTATTTATCCTCTACGAAGTAATCGAAAAAAGCTTTCTTGTTGTTTGCAACTATCTTAATTGATTCGCTCATCTTTCTCTATTATACCCTTTTATAAATAAAAAATCCTTTCGCTATCACTGGCGAAAGGATTTAAATATCTCTTTTATAACTCTTAAACTTCTAAGTATGTTATGAAGAAGAATATTGCTAATACAGCGATTGTTATTCCTAATGCGATAGTAAGTTTTCTTAAAATACTCTCTTTAGATTTAGCTTTATTCTTTCCAGCATAAGTTTGAGTTTCTTCGCCGGCGATTGTACCGATATTATTTGTAACTGGCTTTTGCATGACTACTACTGCGATTAGTCCAATTGCTAAAAGTCCTGTGATAATAGCAATGGCGATACGTAATCTATTAGCAACATCATAGTCGATTAAAGCAGCTGATGTTAAATATAAAAAGTCCATTTAAACTTCCTCCAATTTTTCTTGGTTGCTTAGCAATAATAACATAATCAATCTATATTGACAACTATTTTTGCTATTTTACGTGCGTATTATATTACATTAAGGCTTGCATTGCCTTTTGGATAATGTCATTTTTCTTTAAAGATTCTGCTTGAGTCTTTTCACAAGTAGATACGTAAACCTTAATCTTTGGTTCTGTTCCACTTGGTCTAATGCATACCCATTCATCATTACCTAAGTCATACTTAATAACGTTTGTCTTTGGCAATCCGGCATCCTTTACGCTACCATCAGCAAATTCAATTGTACCAACATTTAAATCCATCTTTGATACTGTCTTATATCCGCCGATTTCTTTTAAGTTAGTACTCTTAAACTTATCCATGATTTCTTTCATCTTTTGCATTCCATCAAGACCTGGGAATGAGAATGACTTAGAAGATTCAATGAAATATCCGAATTTTTCAAATAATTCTTGCAATTTGTCATAAAGCTTTACATTAACACTTGTATAGTAGCAAGCCATTTCAGCAAAGATCATACTAGCAACAACTGCATCTTTATCTCTTGCATGTGTTCCACATAGTGAGCCATAACTTTCTTCGTAACCAAACATAAATGTATGCTCGCCTGTAGATTCCCACTCTTTAATCTTCTCACCAATAAACTTGAAACCTGTTAATACATCATAAACTGCTGCATTATAGCTTCTAGCTATTCTATCTGCAAACTTTGTTGTTACAATTGTCTTAACTACTGCAGCATTCTTTGGTAATGTGCCTTCTTGTTGATGTCTCATTAAAATATAATCCATCATCATTGCGCCGATTTGGTTTCCGTTTAATAAAACGAATTCATTCTTATCATTTCTAATAGCAATACCCATTCTGTCGCAATCTGGGTCTGTACCAATAACAATGTCACTACCCAATTTATCTGCTAATTTAATGCCAAGCGCTAAAGCATCTGGTTGTTCTGGGTTTGGAACTTTTACTGTTGAGAATTCTGTATCTGGTAAACGTTGTTCCTCTACTACGCTTACTGGAATTCCCATTCTTGTTAACATTGTTGTAACAGGAATACATCCAGATCCATGAATTGGGCTATAAACGATTTTAATTGAAGAAGCTACTTCTTTTACTGCCTTTGGAGATAATGAAAGCTTTGAAATCTCAGCATAATAATCTTCATCTAAAGCCTTGCCAACTACAGTAATATGTTCACTAATCTTTGCATTGTTTAATCCAGCAACATCTCCTTCATTCTTAACATCAACTTCTTCTTGAGCTAATCCGAAATATGGAGTCTTTTCGATAAAGTCTACAACAACTGTTGTTGCTTCTGGAGACATTTGCGCACCGTCTTCGCCATAAACCTTATATCCGTTATATTCTTTTGGATTATGAGATGCTGTGATCATAACACCTGCAATACAATTTAAGTGACGTACTGCATATGAACACATTGGAACTGGTCTAACATTTTCATAAAGATAAACATTTACACCATTTGCGCCTAAAACCCTTGCTGTTGTTAAAGCAAAATCAAATGACATTCTTCTTGTATCATAAGAGATTGCTACACCTCTCTTCTTTTCTTCTTCACCTAAAGAAGCGATATAATCTGCTAAACCTTTAGTTGCCCTTGCAACTGTGTATTCGTTCATATTGGAAATACCCATGCAGATAATACCTCTCATTCCGGCAGTACCAAATGCAAGAGGAACGGTAAATCTTTCCTTGATTTCCTTGTCGTTATCTTTAATAGATAAAAGTTCTTTCTTTTGATCTTCTTTTACGTTTGCTAACCATTCTTCATAAATAGCCTTATAATCCATAAAATTCTCCTTGTTCTGTCTATTTGACATTACTTATTATATCATAATAAATTCGCGGTTTTATATACTCTTTTTGAATTTTTTATAATAACCAAAAGCCTAGATAAAAAAGAAAAAAGCATGATTTGAATTCATGCTTTATTTCATCTTTAAAACCTTCTTTGTTATAGGATCTGGATTCCATTTTACAGAGCCTATTTCTATATTTCTATTCTTGCCATGATAATCTGTTCCACCCGTAGCAATTAATCTATATTTTTTAGCAAGTTCAAATAAAGACTTACTTGTAGCTTCGTCGTGTGTATTGTAATACACTTCTATTCCGCCTAGACCATATGGCTTTAATCCTATGATTAAATCTTCTAATCTCTTTTGTTGATAATATCTCAATGGATGTGCGATAACAGGGACTCCGCCTGCGTCTTTAATAAGTTTTACACCCTCTAGTGGAGTTATTCTCATTGATGGAAAATAACAGCAGCCATGAGCACCTAGATATTTATCAAAAGCTTCAGGAATGCTTCCAACATAGCCTTTTTGAACAAGAGCATTAGCAACATGAAGTCTTCCGATTGAATTAGACTTTGCTAAATCCTCTTCATCAATAAAAATCTTATATTTTGCAAGAGCGTCTAAGATTTTCTTTACTCTATCCTTTCTCTTTTGTGCAAATTCATTTAAAGAATCAACTAATTGTTGATTATTCTCATCAAAACCATATCCTAACATATGGATTTCCATAACAGAATATGTAGACAATTCAACACCATTAATAAAATTAAGTCCTAATGATGTTGCATACTCTTTCGCCTCTTTGATAGAGCCTATTGAGTCATGGTCTGTAATAGAAACGTTAACTATACCAACGCTTTTTGCTTGGTCTATAATTTGCTTTGGAGTATCTGTTCCGTCACTGAAACAGCTATGAATATGCAAATCGTTTCTACTCAATTCCATCTAAATTCTCACCTATTTCTTTTGTTTCTTTTTCTAAAACATCAAGAGCGATTGTATCTACTTTTCCTAATCTCTTCTTAATTAATTCGTTTCTAGAATTTGCGCCCTCTAATGATTTTACCACATCTTCGGCCTTTTCCCTAGTTTTTTCGATAATTGTTGTAAACTTATCAAAGTCTGTTTGGAATACTTTTAACATCTTTGCTATTTCGCCACTACTCTTTTGAATTTTTAATGTAGTAAAACCTACTTGTAGGCTGTTTAACATTGCTGCTAAAACACTAGGTCCACAAGGAATTACCTTGTACTTTGTTCTCATTTCGTTTAATAGCTCGTCATTTTTAACTATTTCAGAGTATAGACCTTCTGTTGGAAGATACATAACAGCAAAGTCTGTAGTTAAAGGAGTCTTGATATACTTTTGTGAAATGCTCTTTGCTTGTTCTCTTACATCCTTCGCAAGATTTTGCTTTTCTATAAACTCTTCATCTTTAGTTCCTTTCTCGCTTGCGTTAACCAATCTTAAGTAACTTTCAATTGGGAATTTAGAGTCTATTGGCAACAAAGTAACGTCCTTTTCATTCTTTCCTGGCATCTTAATTACAAAGTCTACAACATCGCCTTTTTGTATCTTGTATTGACTTTCGTATTGTTGAGGAGCCAAAATTTCTTCAAGAAGAGACTCTAGTGAAGCCTCACCCCAAGTACCTCTTGTCTTAACGTTTGTGAATGTTCTATTTAATGTATCAACTTGCTCTGAAAGCTTTCTCATTTCACCAAAACTCTTTTGAACTTGCGCTAAGTTCTCAACGATTTGATTGAATGCTTCGTTTAGTCTCTTATCTAATGTAGATGTTAATTTCTCATCTACTACACTCTTCATTTCATCTAGCTTCTTTTCATTGCTAGCCTGCAATTCCTTCATTTGCTTTTCGTTACTTTCTCTTTGCTCATTCAAGAAACGATAAATGCCTTCTCTTGATTCTTTTAGTTCCTCATTAACTTTCGATGTTAATGTCTCAAGCTTTTGATCGAACTTATCCATATACGGAGTAATAGCACCGGTAAAGGTGTTAGAAATACCATCAAGTCTAGATTGTAATTGTTTTACAGAAGATTCATTGTCCTTTATTAAATCTTTCATCATTGTGTCTTGCATTGTGTCGCAGATATCTTGAACATCCTTCTTTTCTATTGTTGATTTCTTCGAATACATGATAGTAACAACAATACTTGCTGCCGCACAAATAAACGCTAGTAAACTAAACACTAAAACCACACTATCCATTATTTTCTCCTTTTTCTTCTTGCATAATCTAATAATGCATCTTTATCGTTTTTCAATGTTTCAAACAAACAGTGCTCTAGCATGTCGTTCAACATTGAGCCAATTTCCTTCCCTTGATAACCCATTTCCTTTAGATCATCGCCGTTTATCTTTAAATCGCTGATTCTAAAAGGAATATTATGTGCTTTCATATATAACACTTGTTCTTTTGTTCTACTTTCTCTAAGTGGCCCACATACAAGACCTGTACCTATTCCATCTGCAACTTGTAAATCAACAATATCTAAGATATTGTCTGGGTGCTTAACAATGAACTTTCTAATAGTATTAACTTTTGCCATATCGGCAACGTCAAACATATGTGCACCTACAAGCTCTACAGTAAAATCTATTATCTCGTTTGAGAATCTATATTGTGTAAGAATCTTTCTTGTTAATTCAGCACCTACTACATCATGTCTATATGTATTGCCATCCATTTGTTGACAAATAGGCTTCCCTACATCGTGGAATAGCGCTGCAAGTCTAATTTTCTTTGGAGCAGCTTCAACTGTTTTAAAAGTATGTTCCATAACATCGTATTTATGGAATTTTGCATTTTGAGAAAGACCTCTTCCTTTAGCTAAATTTGGAAATATTACCTCAAAGGCATTTAAATCTCTTAGAAGACAAAGTGCCTTATATACATTATCTCCATCTAGAATCTTTACAAGTTCTACTTGTATTCTCTCAACAGAAATATCTTTTAATCTATCTACCAAACTTTTTGCTGCATCAAAAGTGTCTTTATTTACATCAAAGCCAAGAGTAGACACCATTCTTGCAAGTCTTAAAATTCTTAATCCGTCCTGAGCTAAGACAATATTCGGATTTATTACCGTGTTTAATACCTTATTCTCTATATCTTTTGCTCCATTAAGTGGATCAACTATCTTTCTGTCGTTTAAATCATAATAGACTGCATTACATTTAAAATCTCTTCTTCTTGCATCTTTTTCTATATCTTTTGTGAATTCAACAGAAGTTGGAGTATGAACTCCATCACCAACTGGATAACTATCTACTCTAAATGCTGTGTATTCATAACTTCTAGCACCTTTTATTATCATAGTGCCAAGTCTTGGGCTTGCAGGAATAAGTTTAAACTTACTTCCTTTTAAAACGCTTTCTAGTTCAGAAGGCGTTAGCGATGCTGTAATATCTATATCCGAAGAT
>DFIJ01000085.1 GCA_002372775.1 Christensenella sp. UBA3700 | reverse complement strand
GTGTAGCGCATGGAAGAGCAACATCGCACTTAACTGTCCATACACCCTTGCATCCTTCATGATATTCAGCTTCTGGGTGAGCAACTAAGTATTCCTTAATTCTCTTTCTTTCTACTTCCTTAATTCTCTTTACAACGTCTAAATCGATACCGTTCTTATCGTAGATATAACCATTAGAGTCAGACATTGTTACAACCTTAGCGCCAAGTTCTGTAGCCTTCTTACAAGCGTAGATAGCAACGTTTCCTGAACCAGAAATAACAACTGTCTTACCCTTGAATGAAGTACCATGATCTTCTAACATTTCTTCTGCGAAGTAGCATAGACCAAAACCTGTAGCTTCTGTTCTTGCTAAAGAACCACCATATGTTAATCCTTTACCTGTTAATACACCTGAGAATTCGTTTCTTAATCTACTGTATTGTCCGAATAAGTAACCAATTTCTCTTCCGCCTACACCGATATCACCAGCTGGAACGTCTGTATCTGCAGAAATGTGCTTACAAAGTTCTGTCATAAAGCTTTGGCAGAATCTCATAACTTCAGCATCTGACTTACCCTTAGGATCAAAGTCAGAACCACCTTTACCACCACCGATTGGTAGACCTGTTAATGAGTTCTTGAAGATTTGTTCAAAACCTAAGAATTTAATAATACCTTCATATACAGATGGGTGGAATCTTAAACCGCCCTTGTAAGGTCCAATAGCTTTGTTAAATTGAATTCTGAAACCTCTATTTACTTGTACAACGCCCTTGTCATCTACCCAAGGTACTCTGAACTTAATGATACGATCTGGCTCAACAAGTCTAGCTAATACGCCGCTTGTGATGTATTCTGGGTGCTTTTCGATAACTGGTTCTAGTGATTCGAAAACTTCTCTTACAGCTTGATGAAATTCAGGTTCATTAGCATTACGCTTTACTACTTGATCATATAGATCGATTAAATATTTATTTTGTAAACTCATTATCGAGTCCTCCTAAAATTATTTTCTCTTCTTTTTCTTTTTTTAAAACAAAAAAAACAATGGCCCTTAACCTTTTATAGTTAAACAGCCATTGTTTATTTAGGTCTTAATTAATATTTTATATTAAATTTGTTTTTTCTCTAAAAACTATTTAGATTCTTTAGTTGTGTTCTTAACGAACTCTAAGATAGCAGTATCAGCGTTATCGCCTCTTCTTGAACCATTCTTAAGGATACGAGTGTAACCACCCTTTTGTCCTAATTGTTCAGCTCTCTTAGCATAGAATGGAGCTAGTTCTCTGAAAATCTTTTCTACTAAAGGATGTTTAGCGTCTTTAGTTCTTTCGTTATATGCTGACTTAGATTCGCCATCATTCTTTGATGGTTGTAAATCTCTTAAGCTTCCCATTAACTTTCTTCTAACAGCTAATTTCTTAGCGCCATCGTTAACAAATTCAACTTCTAAAGTCTTTCCATCTTCTGTTTTAACAGTCTTCTTAACCTTTACTACGTCTTCATAAGAATTGATAGCAGCTGTTAAAAGTCTTTCAGCATAAGATTGAACTTCTTTAGCTCTTTCTACTGTTGTTTCGATGCGGCCATTCCAGAAAAGTTCAGAGGCTAAATTCTTAATGATGGCCATTCTTGCATCTGCAGTTCTTCCTAACTTTCTTGCCATAGTTATAACCTCCTAGATATCTTCCTTGGTCTTTAAGCTTAGACCACGGCTTTGTAATTTTTCAATAATTTCAACGATAGACTTTTTACCTAAGTTTCTAGACTTCATTAAGTCTTCTTCAGTCTTCTTGCAAAGTTCAGCAACTGTGTTGATACCAGCTCTCTTTAAGCAGTTAAATGATCTAACTGATAATTCTAAGTCATCGATTAATAACTCAGCTTGAGCTTCTTCCTTAACTTCGCCGTCGTCCATCTTTACTTTAATACCAGAATCTGTAAGATCTGTGAATAAGTTAACGTGTTGAGACATTAAATCAGCAGCTAAGCTGATAACTTCCTTTGGAGACATTGTTCCTGTTGTCTTAACTTTAACTGTTAACTTTTCATAACTCATATCGCCACCAACACGAGCTTGTTCTACAAAGTAGCTAGCTGTTTCAACTGGTGTGAAGATAGAGTCGATTGAAATATATAAAGCATCTTGATTGAATTCGTTTGCAGCATCCTTCTTATGGTCGTGAGCAGAAACATAACCTCTACCAACACCAATGATGATTTGCATATTTAAGCTTGCGCCTTCTTCAAGAGTACAGATATACATATCTGGATTCATGATTTCGATATCGCTTGAGTGAGCAATATCCTTTGCTGTTACTACACCTGCTGTATGCTTGTTAATTTCGCATGTTTGGATGAAATTAACATCATTTGTGTAAGCCTTAACAGCTAAACCTTTAATATTAAGAATGATATCAGTAACATCTTCTTTAACTCCAGGAACACTAGTAAACTCATGTGTAGCACCTTCAATCTTAATTCCGATTGGTGCTGCGCCTGGTAAGGCACTTAATAATATTCTTCTTAAGCAGTTACCTAAAGTAATACCAAATCCTCTTTCTAGTGGTTCAACCACGAAGCTCATTTCTTTATCATTTACTGCTACGCATTCAATATTTGGTTTCTTAATCTCTATCATGTGTTTTTTATCCTCCTAATTCACTTACTAATTTTTTGATTGATTAAATTTAAAACTACGCCTACCTTTAAAATCAAAAATTAGTATTACTTAGAATATAATTCAACAATCAAGTGCTCTTCGATTGGTTGAGTGATATCTTCTCTTGTTGGTAATTCTACAACTTTACCTGTTAATGTAGCATTGTCAAATTCAACCCACTTTGGTAGTCCGATAGCCTTAGCTTCCTTGATACCCTTGAAGTAAGTCTTGTCTTGCTTGCTTTCCTTAACAGCGATAACATCACCCTTCTTTACTAAGTATGAAGGAATATCAACTGTCTTTCCATTAACTGTGATTGTAGCATGGTTTACTAATTGTCTAGCTTGATCTCTAGATGAAGCAATACCCATTCTGAAAACTACGTTATCTAATCTTGTTTCAAGTAAGATTAACATGTTTTCACCAGTGATACCACGCATATTATCTGCTTTATCGAAGTAACCTCTGAATTGTTTTTCACATAATCCATAGATTCTCTTTGTCTTTTGCTTTTCTCTTAATTGTACAGCATATCCTGAGTTCTTCTTTCCAGAAGCTCCATGTTGTCCTGGAGGTGTCATACGCTTATCTAAAGAGCACTTACCAGATGTACATCTTTCGCCCTTTAAGAATAACTTTGTTCCTTCACGTCTGCATAAACGACATGCTGGTCCTGTATATTTAGCCATTTTTCAATTCCTCCTATTATAGTCTTCTGCGCTTTGGTGGACGACATCCATTGTGTGGGATTGGAGAAACATCCTTAATCATAGTAACTTCCATTCCTACAACTTGAAGAGCTCTGATAGCGCTTTCACGTCCTTGACCAGGACCATTTACGAAAACTTCTACACTCTTCATACCAGCATCAGCAGCAACCTTTGCAGCATCTTCTGCTACGATTTGAGCTGCATATGCAGATGACTTCTTAGATCCACGAAGTTTTAACTTACCAGCGCTTGACCAGCTAACTGTGTTTCCTTGTGTATCTGTTATTGTTACGATTGTGTTGTTAAAAGATGCATGAATATGAACGCAACCTTTTTCAACACGACGCTTATTTACGTTACGCTTCTTAGAAGCTACAGCTGTCTTTGTTGCCATTATTTAATCCTCCTATGCATCCTTCTTCTTACGACTTACAGTCTTCTTTGGACCCTTACAGGTACGAGCATTTTGCTTTGTGCTTTGACCACGGCAAGGTAAACCCTTTCTGTGTCTAACACCTCTGTAACATCCAATTTCTTGTAATCTCTTAATGTTTAATTTAACTTCACGTCTTAAATCGCCTTCAACTAAAATGTTGTTTGCATCGATGTAAGCACGGATTGCGTCTACTTGTTCATCTGTTAAATCTTTAATTCTGATATCAGGATTAACACCTGTAGCAGCTAAGATCTTGTTAGATGTCTCTCTACCAATACCGTAGATATAAGTAAGACCGATTTCAACTCTCTTCTCACGTGGTAAATCCACTCCGGCAATACGAGCCATTCAACTACCTCCAATCTGATAATTAATTTTGTTATTTATATAATACCCGCCTTCTTTTAGACTACAAGTTACCTGTAAAAATTGGAATGAAGTAACCCTTTGCCGCTGCCCAAAATACGCGATTATTGTCTATTAACCAAATGATTATAGCATTAAACAATTTTAAAACACAAACGTTTTAATGCCATAATTCAACGAAACAATGACAATATGATTAAAATTATCATATTGCCTTCGTTTCAAATTCTAATACTGATTAACCTTGAACTTGCTTATGCTTCTTATATTTAGCACAGATAACCATAACTTTTCCGTTTCTCTTGATTACCTTGCACTTGTCGCAAATAGGTTTTACTGATGGTCTAACTTTCATTATTCGATCCTCCTAGTTCTTGTTACGCCATGTGATTCTACCTTTAGTTAAATCATATGGGCTTAATTCAACTTTGACTGCATCTCCTTCTACAATTTTGATGAAGTTCTTTCTAAGCTTACCAGATAGGTATGCTACTATTACTGCATTGTTTGTTAATTTAACTTTGAATGTTGTATTAGGTAGCACTTCTACAATCACTCCTTCTGCTTCGATAACATCTTCTTTAGACATCGATACCTCCATTATTAATCAAAGTCTTATTTAATTATTGCTTGTTTTTAATTTGGTTATTTAGATAACCACTCTGCGTCACCCATCCAAACTGTATACTTGTCATCTGAGATATGAATACCATGAGCTTCGTTTTCTTCTTTTGTTAAAGATAAGATTTCTACGCCATCTTCCTTTATCCAAATACTATTTTCATAGTGTGAAGCAGGTTTTCCATCTTGAGTTTCTATTGTCCATCCATCCTCTAGTTGCCATACTTTATATGTTCCTAAAGTAATCATTGGCTCAATAGCTATTGTCATGTTCTCAAGAAGTCTCATACCTCTGCCTGGTTTTCCGTAGTTTGGTACATTTGGATCTTCGTGCATTTCTTTGCCGATTCCATGTCCTACCAAATCTCTTACAACACCGAAACCAAACTTTTCAGCATAACTTTGAATCGCATATCCTAAATCACCTAGTCTTACTCCGGCCATTAAACCATTGTGGACACCGTCATTTACTTTTAAGCCTTCAAAGAAGCTTTGTTCTGTAACTTCTACTAGTTTGCGAACTTGCTCATCTACATTTCCTACAAGATAAGTTCTTGCTGCATCGCCTTGATAACCTTGGTAGATAGTTCCACAGTCTATTGATATGATATCTCCTTCTTCAAGATATTTCTTTTTAGAAGGGATTCCATGTACTACTTCTTGATTAACAGAAGCGCATATAGATCCTGGGAATCCTTCAAATCCTAGGAATGAAGGAACAGCATTACGCTTTTCAATGTATTCACGTGCAAGAGTATCTAGTTCTTTTGTAGTGATTCCTGGCTTAACATGATCGCCTAACATCATTAGGCAGTCTCTATCGATTAAGTTTGCTTTACGCATTAATTCAACTTCATCGCGAGTCTTAATTGTTATCATTTATCACCTTTACTATTGACGCATAGACATCATTAATGTCTTGGCTGCCATCAACTGTATATAAGATATTTTTATTACCATAATATTCAATTAATGGAGCTGTTTGTTTGTTGTACACTTCAAGTCTAGCTTTTACTGTTTCTGGCTTGTCATCATCTCTTTGATATAATTTTGCTCCACACTTTGCGCATGTATCAGCCTTATATGTTGAGATATGATAGCTTTCACCGCAAGTACACATTCTTCTACCAGCGATACGTTCAACTACTTCATCTTCATTTACTGCAATGTTGATAGCCATAGAAACGTTTTCGAAAGTATCTAATGCTTTTGCTTGCTCGATTGTTCTTGGGAATCCATCTAATAGATATCCTTTTTGACAATCTTCTTGAGCTAGTCTATCCTTCATTAATCCGATTACTACCTCATCTGGTACAAGTTGGCCCTTATCGATAATTGCCTTTGCTTGTAATCCAAGAGGAGTACCGGCCTTAATGTTTGCCCTTAATATATCTCCAGTAGAGATATGTGGGATATTGTATTTTTCGCATATCTTAGTAGCTTGTGTGCCTTTACCAGCACCTGGAGCTCCTAAGAATACTAAACTAAGCTTTTTCATTATTTCAAGAATCCCTTGTAATGTTTTGCCATATATTGAGTTTCAAGTTGCTTATCTAATTCTAGAGCTACTGAAACTACGATTAACATACCTGTTGCTGAGAACGCACTTCTTAAACCGATCTCTCCACCAATTGCATTGAATGCAAGAGCTGGAATGATTGCGATAAATGCTAAGAAGATAGCTCCGAATAAAGTAATACGGTTGTTAATTGTTTGTAGGTAATCTGCTGTTGGCTTACCTGGTCTAACTCCTAGGATTGTTCCACCATATTGTTGTAAATTACGTGCAACATCTTGTGGGTTAAATTGGATTTGTGCATAGAAGTATGCGAAGAAAATAACGAATACTAACATGAAGAAGTAGTAAACGATATTACCAACCCACATATCTCCTGTCCAATAACCATTAGCAAATAAGTATGTTTGGTAGAATGTATATAATGAATGTTCCTTTGGTATGAATGAAACGATAATTTGTGGGAACATCATAAATGCAGATGCAAAGATGATTGGCATAACGCCACCACTTGTTATCTTCATTGGAATATATGTAGATTGTCCACCATACATCTTATTTCCTTTTACTTGCTTAGCATAGTTAACTTTAACTCTTCTTTCACCACCATCCATGAAGATGATGAATAAGAATAAAGCAACAACGATAATTAAGTAACCGAAGATATTCCATAAATAATTAGCATTTTCACCTACTTGTTTGAATGCTGTAAGTAAAGCTTGACCAAATGTAGAAATAATACCAATAAAGATAATTAAAGATGTACCATTTGAAATTCCATATTCAGTAATTCTTTCACTTAACCACATAACTAGGCATGCACCGGCTGTTAACATAAGAATAATGTAAGCACCAGTAAATACCATTCCTACAGTTCCTTCACCGAAGAATGAGTTTAAAATACCACCATTATTGAATGTAACAACAATACCAATACCTTGAATAACAGCAAGAATAATAGCAACATATCTAGTGATCATTGTAACCTTTTCACGGCCATCATCACCTTGCTTTGAAAGTCTGTCTAAAGCAGGGATTACCAATGTTAACAATTGCATAATAATGTAACTGTTAATGAATGGTAATACACCTAGAGCGAAGAATGTTCCATATTGCAAAGAACCACCGCTCATAATACTCATAAGACCTAACAAAGAATCTGTGCCACCTACTACTTCTGCAATAGTGTCATACTTAATGCCTGGGATAGGAATATAGCAACCAATTCTAAATATTAGCAATATTGCTAATGAGAATAGCATCTTTCTTCTAATATCTTTATCCAAGAAGGCATTCTTTAATCTTTGCCACATTATAGCACCTCTGCTTTGCCACCTGCTTTTTCAATTGCTTCAACAGCTGACTTAGAAAATTTATTAGCCTTTACGTCTAATTTCTTTGTTAAAGTTCCATTTCCTAGAACTTTAATTCCGTTAGCTTCGATCTTAGCAATAATACCATTTGCCTTCAATACTTCAGCTGTAACTTCTGTTCCATTATCTAACTTTTCTAAATCGCTAACATTAACGATTGTGTATTTCTTAACGAAATAATT
>DFIJ01000152.1:398-3457 GCA_002372775.1 Christensenella sp. UBA3700 | reverse complement strand
ATATACGGGTTGCAATTCCACCCAGAATCAATTATGACTCCAAAAGGAATGCAAATTTTGAAAAATTTTTTAAGAGGTTAAACATGGAAGCAAAGGTAATTTTAGAAAAAGTAGTAGAAAAACAAAATTTAACATATGATGAAGCATATTTCATGCTAGACAATATTATGAAGGGTACATTAGACCCAGCATTAGTTTCTGCATACTTGGTTGCACTAAGAATGAAAGGCGAAACTGTTGAGGAAATTACTGCTTCTGCTAAAGCTATGAGAGATAATGGTACTCACTTAGAAAACGGCCAAGATGCAATGGAAATCGTTGGAACTGGCGGTGATAAAGCGTTTACATTTAACATCTCTTCTGTATCAAGCTTTGTTATTGCTGCTAATGGCATTAAGGTTTGTAAGCATGGCAATAGATCTGTATCAAGTAAGAGTGGTGCTGCAGATTTATATGAAGCTTTAGGTGTCAATATCTCTACGGATAAGGGACAAGCTGAGAAAATTTTAAGTGATGATGGCATTATCTTCTTGTTTGCTCAAAAGTATCATACTTCTATGAAGAATGTAGGACCTATCAGAAAGAGTTTAGGTATTAGGACAATCTTTAATATCTTAGGACCTTTAACAAATCCAGCTCTTGCTGAGAATATGTTGATTGGTGTATATGATGAAAAGTTAGTAAGACCAATTGCAGAAGTATTAGATGGCCTTGGTGCAAAGAATGCTTTAGTTGTTCATGGTATGGATGGTCTTGATGAAGTTACTTTAGTAGATAGAACAAAGGTATGCGAACTTAGAAATCATACATTTAAAGAATACTATTTTGATCCAAAGGATTATGGATTTAGATATTGTAGCAAGGAAGATCTTGTTGGTGGTGATCCACAAGTTAACAAGCAAATTGCTTTAGATGTTCTAACAGGTAAAGAAAGAGGACCAAAGAGAGATGTTGTTATTATTAATGCTGCATTAGCAATCTATGCATTTGCTAAGGATATAACAATTGAACAAGCTATTAGAGCTGCTGAAAATGCAATAGATATGGGTTCAGCTCTTGCTAAGATGGAATCTTACGTTAAGGATAGTAATAAATAATGATATTAGATACAATTATTGAAAAAAGAAAAGAAAGATATGCTTTAATTAAAGATAACCTTGAAGATATAAAGGCTAAGGCAGAGAAGAGGGTTATAGATAATCCAAACTTCTTTTATGATGCAATATCTAAAGATGGTATCTCTTTTATCTGTGAAATAAAAAAGGCATCTCCATCAAAAGGATTAATCTCTAAAGATTTCCAATACGAGAAGATTGCGGTTGAATACAATAAAGCTGCTGATGCTATTTCGGTTTTGACAGAGCCTGATTTCTTTATGGGATCTAATGAGATTTTAACTAAGGTTAAAAGCCTAGTTAAAATACCTGTTCTTAGAAAGGACTTTGTTGTATATCCATATCAGATTTATGAAGCAAAATTTATAGGGGCAGATGCAGTTCTATTAATAATGTCCGTTCTTGGAAAAGAAAAGGCAAAAGAATATCTAGAGATTGCTCATTCTATAGGCATTGGTGCTTTGGTTGAAGCTCATGATGAGAATGAAGTATTAGATGCAGTAGAGATTGGAGCAAAGGTTGTTGGAGTTAATAATAGAAATCTAAAAGACTTCACGATAGATATGCAAAATTCTATTAGACTTAGAAATCTAGCGCCAGCTAGTGTTAAGTTTGTATCTGAATCTGGTATTAAGCAAAGAAGCGATATTGAAGTTTTAGAAAAGAATAACGTTGATGCTGTTCTTATTGGAGAAACTCTAATGAGACAAGGTATCGATAATATAGTTAATCAAATTAATTTATTAAGAAATGGCAAAGATTAAGATTTGTGGTTTAACAAGAGAAGAAGATGCATTATATGTAAATACATATAAACCTGATTTTGTTGGTTTTATTTTTGCTCCAGGTAGAAGAAGAACATTAACTATAGAAAAGGCAAAAGCAATATCTAATAAAATAGATAAGGCGATTATTAAAGTTGGTGTGTTTTTAGATCAAGACATTGATTATGTTATGCAAGTTATAGATGAAGGTATTATCGATGCTATTCAATTACATGGAAAAGAAGATGAAAGCTATATCTCTAGATTAAGAGAAAGAACTACTCTTCCTATAATCAAGGCATATTCAAATATTAATGGCTGTGATTATGTATTATATGATAATATAGAGCCTGGCAGTGGAGAAACATTTGATTGGTCTACAATGGACACGACAAAACCTTTCTTTATTGCAGGTGGTATTAATAAAGATAATGTATTAGATGCATTAGCATTAAAACCATATGCTGTAGATGTATCTAGTGGCGTAGAGACTGACGGATTTAAAGATCCAAAAAAGATAGAAGAAATAATAAGGATGGTAAGAACCTATGAAGGGTAGATTTGGCGAATACGGCGGACAATATGTTCCAGAAACATTAATGAATGCTGTAAATGAATTAGAAGAAGCTTACGAAAAGTATAGTAAGGATCCTGAGTTTATTAAGGAGTTAGATGATTTATATAGAAATTATGCTAACCGCCCATCTCTTTTGTATTATGCAGAAAAGATGACAAAAGATTTAGGTGGCGCAAAGATTTATCTAAAGAGAGAAGATTTAAATCATACTGGTGCTCATAAGATTAATAACGTTTTAGGCCAAATCTTACTAGCTAAGAAAATGGGTAAAAAGAGAGTTATTGCAGAAACTGGAGCTGGTCAGCATGGTGTTGCGACTGCTACTGTGGCTGCTCTAATGGATATGGAATGCGAAATTTATATGGGTGAGGTTGACTGTGAAAGACAAGCATTAAACGTATTCAGAATGGAATTACTAGGTGCTAAAGTTCATCCAGTAAAGAGCGGAACAAGAACTCTAAAAGATGCTGTTAATGAGGCAATGAAAGAATGGACAAATAGAATGGATGATACATTATATGTATTAGGTTCTGTTATGGGTCCGCATCCATTCCCAACAATTGTTAGAGACTTCCAAAAGGTTATTTCTAAAGAAATAAAAGA
>DFIJ01000152.1:0-215 GCA_002372775.1 Christensenella sp. UBA3700 | reverse complement strand
GCCGGTAGAGGTGTTGATACAAAAGAAACTGCTGCTACTATTGCTACAGGAAGAGAAGGTGTATTCCATGGAATGAAGTCATTATTCTGCCAAGATGAACAAGGCCAAATCGCTCCTGTTTATTCAATTAGCGCGGGCTTAGATTATCCAGGAATTGGACCTGAGCATGCTAACTTATATAAGAGTGGTAGAGCTACTTATGTTGCTATAACTGA
>DFIJ01000016.1 GCA_002372775.1 Christensenella sp. UBA3700 | reverse complement strand
GAAACTATTATATAATTTCAAAAGATAATAATAGGAGATAGTGTATGGAAGAGATTTGGGATGTGCTACTAGACGCGATTATTGATACAGCAAAGATTTTGCCTGTACTGCTTGTTGTCTATTATTTAATTGAATTTTTGGAATATAAAAAGATTTTAAAGACAAGAAAATCTCCTTTACTAAATGGCAAATATTCACCAATATTTGGTTCTTTATTTGGATCAATTCCACAATGTGGATTTGCTGTTGTATCAACAGATTTATTTACAAAGGGCGATTTTTCAATAGGTGCGTTAGTTGCGGTATATATAGCAACATCAGATGAAGCACTTCCTATGCTATTATCTGTCCCAGACAAGATTCCTCAACTTTTAATTCTGATTGCGGTAAAGATCGTTTGGGGTATTGTTGCTGGTTATGCTGCTATGCTTGTTCATAACAAATTGTTTGCAAAGAAAGTTCAACAAAGAATGCAAGCATTAGAATCAAAGAAAGAAGAAAAACAATATATAGAAGTTAATGGCGAAAAAGTTGACGTTACAGGCATGGAAGTAGATATGGAATATGCTTGTGATTGTGAATACTGTCAAAATGGTGGCAAGTTCAAATGGTATGGACCACTTGTTAAATCATTAAAGATTTCGTTATATATTCTTGTTATAAACATAATTCTTGGTCTTGCTGTATATTTCATTGGAGAAGAAAAGATTAATGAATTCTTGGAATTAAGTTATGGATTCCAACCAGTACTTGCAATTATTATTGGCTTAATACCGAATTGTGCATCTTCGGTTTTAATAACTCAATTATATATAGATGGCGGAATCTCATTTGGCGCTGTTATTGCGGGACTTTCAGTAAATGCCGGCATGGGTATTGTCGTTCTTTTAAAGCAAAATAAAGATATTAAAGAAAACCTATTTATATTTGGAGTTTTAATTATATCCGCACTTGTTATAGGATATGGTCTTCATTATCTACCAATATAGTTTTACTATATTAAGGTTATTTTACAATAAGAATGCTTTTTCTATTTGACTAATATCTTAAGGTGAAATTAAAATAGAAATATCAAACGAATATATTAAGTAAATTGCCAATATAGTTTTAGGAATATGGTCTAAAACGTTTCTACCCTGGCAGCCTTAGCTGGGACTATTGGAAAAGATAGAGAGATTGGCAATTCAGGAACTAAAAAATCCTGAATTTTTTATTTAAGGGGAGTATATCTTGAAACTTTTAGAAGAAAAGATTAGAAAAGATGGTATCGTTATTGGTACAGATATTTTAAAGGTTGATAGTTTTTTAAATCATAAGATAGATGTCGCTCTAGCTCAAGAAATGGGCAAGGCATTTGCAAAGAAATTCGCAGGAAGAGGAATCAATAAGATTTTAACAGTTGAAAGTTCAGGTATTGGTCTTTCATGTATTGCTGCTCAATATTTCGATAACGCTGAAGTAGTATTTGCTAAAAAGAATAAAGCTAAGACTACTCAAAACGATAGCGTTTACACAGCCGATGTCTATTCATTTACTCGTGCTGTAACAAACGAGATTAGAATTTCAAAGAAATATTTAACAAGTGAAGATACAGTTTTAATATTAGATGATTTCATGGCTATGGGCGGAGCTGCTAATGGCCTTATTTCAATTGCAGAACAAGCTGGTGCAAAGGTTGCTGGTATCGCTATTTGTATTGAAAAAGGATTCCAAGGCGGCGGAGATAAATTAAGAGCTCAAGGTTATGATTTATGTTCTTTAGCAATAATCGATTCAATGGACGAAAACGAGGGAATCGTATTTAGAGAGAACGATAATTAATTAGACAACAAAAAATTTCCCTATCAAAAGGGACATGGAGGAATTTATATATGAAAAACTTTACTAAAGTTCTAGCAATTATAGCTATCGTTGCTGTTATCGCTTCTTTAGGCGTTGCATTCATTGGCTGCTCAAGCGATGAAGAATACGACTTAGTTGTTGGCGCTATCATGGTTGGTGATAGAACAGAAGGCTATACAGAAGCTCACATGAATGGTATTGACGGTGCTAAGGCTGCTGTTGAAGAAAAGCTTGGCAAGAAGATCAATGTCATCTACAAATTAAAGGTTCCTGAATCACCAGACGTTACAAAGGCTGCTGAACAAACAATTGCTCAAGGAGCTAAGTTAGTTATTACTAACTCTTATAGTCACCAATTCTTCATCACAACAGATTTATTATCTCAAAACAGTGATGTAACATTCGTTTCTATGACAGGCGATTTAGCTGGAAAGATTTACACAGATGACAATGGTAAACAAACAGATTACACACAATACACAAACTGGAAGAACGCTTTCACACAAGTTTATGAATCTAGATATGTATCTGGTATCGTTGCTGGTAAGAAGCTTGCTGAATTAGATGCTGCTGACAAATTAAAACCTGCTAACAAAGACTCAGACGGAAAAGTTAAGATTGGTTATGTTGGTGCTTACCCATATGCTGAAGTAGTTTCTGGTTACACAGCTTTCTTCCTAGGAATCCAAAGCGTATATCCAAACGTTTCTATGCAAGTTAAGTATACAAACTCTTGGTTCAACGTAGATAGAGAAAAGGAAGTTGCTAACGCATTAATCTCTGATGGTTGTGTTATCATTGGACAACATGCTGACTCAGAAGGTGCTCCAACAGCTTGTGAAAATGCAAAGACAAAGCTAAACAAGGAAGTTTATTCAGTAGGATATAATGTAAGCATGTTAAAGGCTGCTCCAACAGCTGCATTAACATCTGCTACAAACAATTGGGAAGTTTACTATGAATATCTATTCACACAATTATTAACAGGTGGAGAAGTTGTTCAAAACTGGTCAAAGGGTTATGTAGATAACGCTGTAGCTATTACAGCTTTAGGAACATCCGCAGCTGAAGGAACAGCAGAAGCTGTTGCAGCAGCTATCAATGCAATTAAGGATGGTTCATTAAAGGTATTTAATGTTGCTAACTTTACAAAGGGTGGACAACACTTATCAACATACACAGAAGCTTGGGGTATGGATGGCGCTGAATGCTTAAAGACAGAAAACGGCGTTACATATTTCGCTGAATCTTCACTAAGATCTGCTCCATACTTCGATATCAGAATCGATGGTATTACAGAAATAGCATCTACATATAAAGATTAATTAAATAGTCATTTTATTAGGGGTGTAGTTAATACTGCACCCCTCAACTAATTATACAAGTAGTGGGGTATACCCACATTTTGCGTTTTATAGGAATATATGGATACAGCAATTCATTTTGAAAATGTTACAAAGACTTTTGGTAAGGTAATTGCCAATAATCAAATAACAATGGATGTTAGAAAAGGCGAGATTCTTGCGCTTCTTGGCGAAAATGGCTCAGGAAAGACAACTCTTTGCAATATGCTTGCCGGAATTTACTATCCAGATAACGGCAAGATTTATATAAATGGTAATGTTGCCGCTATTACATCTCCACAAGATTCTATGAAATACCATATTGGTATGGTACATCAACATTATAAGCTTGTTGAGTTGTTTACTGCTGCTGAGAATATTGTTCTTGGCTTAAACCCTAAAGAATTTAAATTTGACATTAAGAATGCTATCAAGAGAATCCAAGAGATTTGTGATAGATATGGTTTTAATATAGATCCAAACAAGAAAGTATATAACATGACAGTATCTGAAAAGCAAAACCTTGAAATTGTTAAGGTTTTGTATAGAGGTGCTGATATTTTGATTCTAGACGAACCTACAGCTGTTTTAACACCACAAGAAGCAGATGTATTATTCTCAGTTATGAGAAATATGAAAGCTGATGGTAAGTCTATTATTATCATTACTCATAAATTACAAGAAGTATTAGCAGTATCAGATAGAGTAGCTATTTTAAGAAAGGGCGAATACATCGATACAGTTGAAACAAAGGATGCTACAACTCAATCATTAACAGAGATGATGGTTGGTGAAAAGGTTACTCTAAATATAGATAGACCTGAAGTTGTTCATAATATTCCACTTCTTGAAATTAGAGATTTAACAATAAAGAAAGATGATGGTTCTATTGCTATAGATAAGGTTAACTTCTATATAAGAGGTGGTGAAATCTTAGGTGTAGCGGGCATTGCTGGCTGCGGACAAAAGGAACTTTGTGAAGCAATTGCCGGTCTTAGAAAGATTGAATCAGGAGATATTAATCACGTAGGTGAATCTATTATTGGAAAGAAACCACAAGAGATTATTGAAGAAGGTATTGCGATGTCATTCATTCCAGAAGATAGACTTGGAATGGGACTTGCTCCATCATTATCTATTACAGATAATATGATGTTAAAAGATTACAATGTAATTTCTCCTTGGTACAATCCTTTTGTAAATAGAAATGCCGCAAGAGAAAAAGCAAAGCAAATCATTAACGAATTAGACGTTAAGACTCCATCAACAGAAACACCAGTAAGAAGATTATCTGGCGGTAATGTTCAAAAGGTTTTAGTTGGACGTGAAATATCTGCTGGACCTAACGTTATTGTTACAGCATATCCAGTAAGAGGATTAGATATAAACTCTTCATACGCAATCTATGACATTCTAAACGAGCAAAAGAAGAATGGTGTAGGTATTATGTTCGTAGGCGAGGATCTAGACGTATTACTAGCTCTTTGTGATAAAATCATGGTTCTATGCCATGGTAAAGTTATGGGTGTTGTACATGCTACAAAAACAACAAAAGAGCAACTTGGTTTAATGATGACAGGAACTCTAGACTTGAATGAAGAGAAGCCAGAAAAGAGTTTTGGTATTGCTTCAGACTCTTTAATTCAAGAAACTATTGTGGATGCAGACGAAAAGAAGGAGGTAAATGAATAATGGCAAAGGCTATGAAAATGAAAAGCGAACCATTTATAAGAGTTGTAAAAAGAGACAATTCATCCTTCTTATTTAGAACAATAATAAGAGTTGTAACTATCTTTATGGCATTCCTTATAAGTGTTTTATTCTTACAAGGAGTATCAGGAATCCCTATGGGAAAGATACTAAAGTATATTGTTGATGGTTCTACAATAACAAAGTCTTCTAAGATTTCGTTCTGGAAAGATGCAATGCTACTTCTTGCAGTAGCGCTTGCTTTAACCCCAGCATTTAAAATGAAATTCTGGAATATAGGTGGTCAAGGTCAAATATTAATGGGAGCATTAATGACCAGCGTAATGATGTACTATTGTAGCAATATGGCATCAGGTTTAGTTGTCTTATTGTCTTTTATAACAGCAGTTATGGCCGGTGCTATATGGGCATTAATCCCTGCAGTATTCAAAATAAAGATTGGCGCAAATGAGACATTGTTTACATTAATGTTAAACTATATTGCAGTTCAAATTGTTGAGATGTGTGTAGATATTTGGAAAGGACAAGCATCTGCACTTGCTCCATTTAACTCTGGAACTAAGGTGGGTTGGCTTCCAAGTATCGGAAAGAACCAATACGGATGGGTTATCTTTACAGTAATAGTTTTAACAGCATTAATATTTGTATATCTTAAATACACTAAGCATGGATATGAAATATCTGTAGTAGGTGAATCTCTAAGCACAGCAAAGTACGCAGGCATGAATACATCTTGGATTATTTTAAGAACAGTTGCGCTTTCTGGTGCATTGTGTGGTCTTGTAGGGTTCTTCTATGTAGCAGGAGTTAACCACGTTCTTTCAAGTGCTACATCAGGTAGTTATGGATTTACAGCTATTGTTGTTTCTTGGGCTTCAGGATTTAATCCATTTGGTATGTTTGTTATAGCCGTTTTAATGACATTCTTATCTTTAGGTACAGATAACGTTGTTAACTATGCATCACAAGTATTAAATGGTTATACATCATACATCACAGTTGGTGTATTCCTATTCTTATTAATCGGTTGTGAATTCTTTATTAATTACAAGATGGTATATAGCGCAAGCGCTCGTAAAAAGGCTCCAGGTTGGTTTGATTTCTGGGATAATGCGGTAATCAAGATTGATTCTGCATCAGATAAAATGGGTGCTTGGTGTAAAAAGCAAATAGGCTCTTTAAAAGATAAAATCTTTAAGGGTAAAGTTACTTCAGTTCCTAAAGAGGAAGTAAAGGTTGAAGAAGTTTCAAGCGAGGAGGTGAAGTAAGATGGAAGGATTTATTACTTGGTGGACTAGTGCAATAGTATATGGAACAATAATCATGTATGGTGCACTTGGAGAAATCTTAACACAAAAGTCAGGTCACTTAAATTTAGGTGTACCAGGTGAAGTGTTCATCGGAGGATTTGCTGGATTTGCAGGCGCATTCTTATATGAAAATGCCGTTGAGAATCCTAATACATTCTTACTAATCATTATCCCAATTATTTGTGCAGTAATTGCTTCTGGACTTGCAGGTCTTTTATATTGCTTCTTTACTGTAACTCTTAAGGCTAACCAAAATGTTACTGGTCTTGCTCTAACATATATTGGTGTAGGTATTGGTAGCTTTGGCGGACAATACATCATGATCAAAGCTGGTTGCACATCATATACAAGAGTTCAAGCAACATCAGATATCTTTACAGAGAGCATTCATCACTTAGTAGGCAGCCCAGACAACTGGTTCTTAAAAATGTTCTTATCTTATGGATTTATGATTTACTTTGCAATTGTTGTAGCAATTGTATTACATATCTTCTTAAAGAAAACAAGAGTTGGTTTAAATTTAAGAGCTGTAGGTGAATCTCCAGCAACAGCAGATGCTGCAGGTATAAATGTAACATTGTATAAATACGTAGCGACTATGGTTGGTGGTGCTATAGCAGGTCTTGGTGGTCTTGTTTATATCATCTTGTATAACAATGGTGGTTGGACAACAAGTAACCCTATGGAAACATTAGGTTGGCTTGCAGTTGCCCTTGTAATATTTGCTACATGGAAACCAATTAATGCAATTTGGGGTTCATACCTATTTGCCTTCTTATTCTGGTTCTATGCAAATGCAAACGTTTTAGGTATTACTTTATCTATTCCACAAGCGGATTTAGTCCAAGCATTACCATATTTTGCAACAATATTAGTTTTAATCATTATTGCATTAAGAAAGAAGAAGGAAAATCAACCACCTGCATCCTTAGGTGTAAATTACTTCAGAGAAGAAAGATAAAAATTTTAAATACTTAAATCTATTAGGACTATAGCATTTTGCTGTAGTCCTATTTTTGGTATATCAGAAATTGATATACCAAAATGGTTAATCACACTCTTTACAATTTGTGTATAATAATGATAATATTAATATACCAAAGAGGTAAATCGAATTGAAAATAGAATTTGTAAACAGTAGAGTAGAAGAGAATTTCTTAGACTTAAAGAAGATGTCTAAAAAGCATGGTGCAGTGTTAACAAAGGCAATACACAAGAGATATGCACAGCTAGTTGCGTTATCGAATGTTAAAGAACTTATGTTAAGTGGTCTAGATAATCCTCATATTCTAAAGGGAGATTTTCATCGTTACGTCGGCTGGTCAATAACAGGTAATATTAGAATGATTCTGGATATAGGATTACAAGAAGGTGAGCAATATGGCGAAGGTGTTGCTCAAAGAACAACAATTACAATAATGGGAGTATGTGATTATCATGGAAACAAAGATGAATGGATTATCAATTGAGTTGTTATCTCATCCAGGGGAGACACTTTTAGAAGTACTAGAGTCTAACAATATGACTCAAAAAGAGTTGGCTGCTAGAATAGGGGTGACAGCAAAACATATAAATAGAATTGTAGCTGGCAAAGAATCTATAGGTCCAGAAACCGCATTTAAATTGGAAAAGGTGTTTAGTAATATAAGTGCTTCTTTTTGGAACACATTGCAAGCTAATTATGATAGCGAGTATATGCAAGTAATAGAATCTGAAACGGTTTCTGAGGAAGAGAAGGCTGTATTTAATAATAATACGTATACTTTTCTTGTTAACGAGAATTACCTAGAAAGGATGCATGATATAAATAGTAAGGTTATTCAAATGAGATCATTTTTGGGAGTTTCAAATTTATGTAACATAGACAATATGTTGAATGCCAATGCCAGATTTAGAAAATCGTCAAGGGTTAGTATGAATAATTTCGCATTAGCGGCTTGGATGAAAGTATGCGAATTGAAAACCGACGAAGTTGCTGTGGACAATCAGTTAGATATAAATGGATTGTTAAATGAACTGGATGTAATAAAGAAACTAAATAATCTATCTGACATGAATGAGATATCAATCAGATTAAAAGATATTTTCGCAAGACACGGTATAGCCTTTGCTGTTGTTAAGAGTATTGCTGGAGCTCCAGTGCAAGGCTTTATTAGAAAAATTAATAATAAAACACGATTATGTATGACAATAAGGGGCAAGTGGTTAGATATTTTTTGGTTTACACTATTTCATGAGATTGGCCATCTAAAAGATATAGAGAATGAATTATATTTAGAATTTGATGAAAGAACCAATAATGCATCAGAGAAGAGTGCGGATTTTTTCGCATGCGAC
>DFIJ01000097.1 GCA_002372775.1 Christensenella sp. UBA3700 | reverse complement strand
GAAACTATTATATAATTTCAAAAGAAAATAATAGGAGATAGTGTATGGAAGAGATTTGGGATGTGCTACTAGACGCGATTATTGATACAGCAAAGATTTTGCCTGTACTACTTGTTGTCTATTATTTAATTGAATTTTTGGAATATAAAAAGATTTTAAAGACAAGAAAATCTCCTTTACTAAATGGCAAATATTCACCAATATTTGGTTCTTTATTTGGATCAATTCCACAATGTGGATTTGCTGTTGTATCAACAGATTTATTTACAAAGGGCGATTTTTCAATAGGTGCGCTAGTTGCGGTATATATAGCAACATCAGATGAAGCACTTCCTATGCTATTATCTGTCCCAGATAAGATTCCTCAACTTTTAATTCTGATTGCGGTAAAGATCGTTTGGGGTATTGTTGCTGGTTATGCTGCTATGCTTGTTCATAACAAATTGTTTGCAAAGAAAGTTCAACAAAGAATGCAAGCATTAGAATCAAAGAAAGAAGAAAAACAATATATAGAAGTTAATGGCGAAAAAGTTGACGTTACAGGCATGGAAGTAGATATGGAATATGCTTGCGATTGTGAATACTGTCAAAATGGTGGCAAGTTCAAATGGTACGGACCACTCGTTAAATCTTTAAAGATCTCTCTATATATTCTTGTTATAAACATTATTCTTGGCCTTGTCGTTTATTTCATTGGCGAAGAAAAGATTAACGAATTCTTGGAATTAAGTTATGGTTTCCAACCAGTACTAGCAATTATTATTGGATTAATACCAAATTGTGCTTCTTCAGTTTTGATAACACAACTATTTATTGATGGTGGCATCTCGTTTGGGGCTGTTATTGCAGGATTATCTGTAAATGCTGGTATGGGTATTGTAGTTCTTTTAAAACAAAACAAAGATGTTAAAGAGAACTTGTTCATATTTGGTGCTTTAATTATTTCTGCGTTAGTTATAGGATATGGGTTACATTATTTGCCAATATAGTATTACTATATTAAGGTTATTTTACAATAAGAATGCTTATTCTATTTGACTAATATCTTAAGGTGAAATTAAAATAGAAATATCAAACGAATATATTAAGTAAATTGCCAATATAGTTTTAGGAATATGGTCTAAAACGTTTCTACCCTAGCAACCTTAGTTGGGACTATTGGAAAAGATAGAGAGATTGGCAATTCAGGAACTAAAAGTCCTGAATTTTTTATTTAAGGGGAGTATATCTTGAAACTTTTAGAAGAAAAGATTAGAAAAGATGGTATCGTTATTGGTACAGATATTTTAAAGGTTGATAGTTTTTTAAATCATAAGATAGATGTTGCTCTAGCTCAAGAAATGGGCAAGGCATTTGCAAAGAAATTCGCAGGAAGAGGAATTAATAAAATTTTAACAGTAGAAAGCTCAGGTATTGGACTTTCATGTATTGCTGCTCAATATTTCGATAACGCTGAAGTAGTATTTGCTAAAAAGAATAAAGCTAAGACTACTCAAAACGATAGCGTTTATACAGCTGATGTTTATTCATTTACTCGTGCTGTAACAAACGAGATTAGAATTTCAAAGAAATATTTAACAAGTGAAGACACAGTTTTAATATTAGATGATTTCATGGCTATGGGCGGAGCTGCTAATGGCCTTATTTCAATTGCAGAACAAGCTGGCGCAAAGGTCGCTGGTATTGCTATTTGTATTGAAAAGGGATTCCAAGGCGGTGGAGATAAATTAAGAGCTCAAGGTTATGATTTATGTTCTTTAGCAATAATCGATTCAATGGATGAAAACAAAGGAATCGTATTTAGAGAGAACGATAATTAATTAGACAACAAATAATTTCCCTATCAAAAGGGACATGGAGGAATTTATATATGAAAAACTTTACTAAAGTTCTAGCAATTATAGCTATCGTTGCTGTTATCGCTTCTTTAGGCGTTGCATTCATTGGCTGTTCAAGCGATGAAGAATACGACTTAGTTGTTGGCGCTATAATGGTTGGTGATAGAACAGAAGGCTATACACAAGCTCATATGGATGGTATCGATGCTGCTGTTAAGGCTGTTGAAGAAAAGCTTAACAAGAAGGTTAATGTTATCTACAAGACAAAGGTTGGTGAATCATCAGATGTTACTACAGCTGCTGAACAAACAATCGCTCAAGGAGCTAAGGTAGTTATCACTAACTCATATGGACATCAATATTACATCACAACAGATTTATTATCTCAAAACAAAGATGTAACATTCGTTTCAATGACAGGTGATTTAGCTGGAAAGGTTTACGTAGACGATAATGGTAATGAAACAGATTATACTTCATACACAAACTGGAAGAATGCTTTCACTCAAGTATATGAATCAAGATATGTTTCAGGTATCGTTGCTGGTAAGAAACTTGCTGAATTAGATGCTGCTGGTAAGATTACAGATGCTAACAAGGAAAACGGAAAGGTTAAAATCGGTTATGTTGGTGCATATCCATATGCTGAGGTAGTTTCAGGTTTCACATCTTTCTTCCTAGGAATCCAAAGTGTATATCCAAACGTTACAATGACAGTTAAGTATACAAACTCATGGTTCAACTTTGATAGAGAAAAAGAAGTTGCTACAGCTTTAATCTCTGATGGTTGTGTTATCATCGGACAACATGCTGACTCAGAAGGTGCTCCAACAGCTTGTGAAACAGCTGCAAAGGCTAACAAGGTTGTATATTCAGTTGGTTATAACGTAAGCATGTTACAAGCTGCTCCAAACGCTGCTTTAACATCTTCAACAAACAACTGGGAAGTTTACTATGAATATTTATTCACACAAATTTTAACTGGTAAAGAAGTTGTTCAAAACTGGTCAAAGGGATATTCTGATAATGCTGTAGGTATTACTGCATTAGGAAATTCTTGCGCTGAAGGAACTCAAGCTGCTGTAGATGCTGCTATCAAGGGAATTAAGGACGGAACAATTAAGGTATTTGATTGCTCTAAATTCACAAAGAATGGTCAACATTTAACAACTTATACAGGTGCTTGGGGTATGAATGGTGCTGAATGTTTAAAGACAGAAAACGGCATTACATATTTCGCTGAATCTTCATTAAGATCAGCTCCATACTTCGATATCATTATTGATGGTATTACAACAGTTGATTCTGAATACGAAAAAGAATAATTTTTAGCGAAAAATTATTAGGGGTGTAGATATTCTACACCCCTCAACTTATTAAAAGTGGGGCATACCCACATTTTGCGTTTTAAAGGATATATGGATACAGCAATTCATTTTGAAAATGTTACGAAGACTTTTGGCAAAGTAGTTGCCAATAATCAAATAACAATGGATGTAAAAAAAGGTGAGATTCTTGCTTTACTTGGCGAAAACGGATCAGGTAAAACAACACTATGTAACATGCTTGCCGGAATTTACTATCCAGACAATGGCAAAATCTACATTAATGGAGAAGTTGCCAATATTGTTTCACCTCAGGATTCGTTTAAATATCACATCGGTATGGTTCATCAACACTATAAACTTGTTGAACTATTTACTGCTGCTGAGAATATCGTTCTTGGTTTAAATCCTAAGGAATTTAAATTTGACATCAAAGCCGCAACAAAGAGAATTAAAGAGATTTGTGATAAATACGGTTTTAATATAGATCCAAATAAGAAAGTATATAACATGACAGTTTCTGAAAAACAAAACTTAGAAATCGTTAAGGTTTTGTATAGAGGAGCAGACATTCTAATACTTGATGAGCCAACAGCGGTTCTAACACCACAAGAGGCTGATGTTTTATTCTCAGTTATGAGAAATATGAAAGCCGATGGTAAATCTATTATTATCATTACTCATAAATTACAAGAAGTTTTATCTGTTTCAGATAGAGTAGCTATTCTAAGAAAAGGTGAGTATATTGATACTGTTGAAACGAAGGATGCTACAACTCAATCATTAACAGAAATGATGGTTGGTGAGAAAATACAACTAAATATAGATAGACCTGAGGTTGTTCACAATATTCCTCTTCTTGAAATTAGAGATTTAACAATTAAAAAGGATGATGGTTCAATCGCCATAGATAAGGTTAATTTCTATATAAGAGGTGGCGAGATTCTAGGAGTAGCAGGTATTGCCGGCTGCGGACAAAAAGAACTTTGTGAAGCCATTGCTGGTTTAAGAAAGATTGAATCAGGAGATATTAATCACGTAGGCGAGTCTATTATTGGCAAAAAGCCTCAAGAGATTATCGAGGAAGGTATTGCGATGTCATTCATTCCAGAAGATAGACTTGGTATGGGTCTTGCTCCATCATTATCTATCACAGATAATATGATGCTAAAAGACTATAATGTCATTTCTCCTTGGTATAATCCATTTGTTAATAGAACAGCAGCAAGAGAAAAGGCCAAGCAAATAATTAAAGAATTGGATGTTAAAACTCCATCAACAGAGACTCCAGTAAGAAGATTATCAGGCGGTAATGTTCAAAAAGTTCTTGTTGGCCGTGAGATTTCTGCAGGTCCTAACGTTATTGTTACAGCATATCCTGTAAGAGGTCTAGATATTAACTCTTCTTATGCGATTTATAATATTTTAAATGAACAAAAGAAAAATGGTGTAGGCGTTATGTTCGTAGGTGAAGACCTTGACGTATTACTTGCGCTTTGCGATAAAATCATGGTTCTATGCCATGGTAAAGTTATGGGTGTTGTTCATGCTACTAAAACAACAAAAGAACAACTTGGATTGATGATGACTGGCTCATTAGATTTAAATGATGAAAAGCCAGATAAGAATTTCGGTATCGCTGCAGACTCACTAATCCAAGATATCCAAGCAGTAGAAGAAAATAAGGAGGTAAATGAATAATGGCAAAGGTTATGAAAGTTAAGAGTGAACCATTTGTAAGAGTAGTAAAAAGAGATAATTCATCCTTCTTGTTTAGAACAATAATAAGAACAGTTACGATTGTTATGGCCTTTTTATTAAGCCTTATATTCCTTCAAGGAGTATCAGGTATTCCAATGGGCAAGATTATAAAGTATATGTTTGATGCTTCTACTATTACCAAATCTTCAAAGATTTTATTCTGGAGAGAAGCTATGCTACTTCTAGCTGTTGCAATTGCTTTAACCCCAGCATTTAAAATGAAATTCTGGAATATTGGAGGACAAGGCCAAATATTAATGGGCGGATTGATGACAGGTGTAATCATGTATTATGGTACATCAATGCCATCTGGTCTAGTTATTCTATGTTCTTTCGTATGTTCCATTTTAGTGGGCGCAATTTGGGCTTTAATCCCTGCTATCTTTAAGGTAAAGATAGGCGCAAATGAAACATTGTTTACTTTAATGTTAAACTACATTGCTATTCAAATTGTTGAGATGTGTGTAGATATTTGGAAAGGAAAATCATCTGCTCTTGCTCCATTTAACTCAGGAACAAAAATTGGTTGGCTTCCTAAAATTGGTAGCAATCAATATGGTTTAGTAATACTTACAGTAATAGCATTAACAATTATTATGTTTATATATCTAAAGTATTCTAAGCACGGATATGAGATATCAGTAGTAGGTGAATCTTTAAATACTGCAAAATATGCAGGTATGAATACATCATGGGTTATCTTAAGAACAGTTGGATTATCTGGCGCTCTATGTGGTCTAGTAGGTTTCTTCTACGTTGCTGGCGTTAATCACGTTATTGCAAGTAACACTTCAGGAAGTTACGGCTTTACTGCTATTGTTGTTTCTTGGGCTGCAGGCTTTAATCCATTCGGAATGTTTGTTATAGCAATTCTTATGACATTCTTGTCTTTAGGAACAGGAAACGTTGTTAATTATGCTTCTCAAGTATTAAACGGATACACATCTTACATCACAGTAGGAATTCTATTATTCTTCTTGATCGGTTGTGAGTTCTTTATCAACTATAGGATGGTATATAGCAATAGCGCTCGTAGTAAAGCTCCAGGTTGGTTTAAGTTCTGGGATAATGCGGTAATTAAAATCGATGAAGCTTCAGATAAGATGGGTGCTTGGTTTAAGAAACAGATGTCTAACGTTAAAGCAAAGATTGTTATGGACAAGAAAACTTCTACTCCAGTAGAGGATATAACTAATGAAGATGTATCTAATAAGGAGGTGAAGTAGTATGGAAGGATTTATTACTTGGTGGCAAGGTGCAATAGTATTTGGTACTGTAATTATGTGTGGTGCCCTTGGTGAAATTCTTACACAAAAATCAGGTCACTTAAATCTAGGTGTTCCTGGTGAAGTATATCTAGGTGGTTTCGCAGGATTTGCGGGCGCATTCTTATACGAGAATTCTACTACTAATCCAAATACTTTCTTATTAATTATAATCCCAATTTTATGTGCTATTTTAGCAGCTGGACTCGCTGGATTAGTATATAGTTTCTTTACTGTAACATTAAAAGCTAACCAAAACGTTACTGGTCTTGCTTTAACTTATATTGGTGTTGGTATAGGAAGTTTTGGTGGTCAATATATAACAGCAAAGAGTGGATCGACAGGATATGCTAGAGCTCAAATTACATCTGATGTATTTACAGAAAGTATTCACCATTTAACAGGAAGTTCAGATAATTGGTTCTTAAGATTATTCTTCTCTTTCGGTTTTATGATTTATCTTGTAATCATCTTAGCAGTTGTATTACATGTTGTTTTAAAGAAAACTAGAGTTGGATTAAATTTAAGAGCCGTAGGTGAATCTCCAGCAACAGCAGATGCGGCAGGTATAAACGTTAGTTTATATAAATATGTAGCAACTATTGTTGGTGGTGCTATAGCAGGAATTGGTGGTCTTGTATATATCATTATCTATAACAATGGTGGATGGTCAACAACAAACTCTATTGAGACATTGGGATGGCTTGCTGTAGCTCTTGTTATTTTCGCTACATGGAAACCTGCAAATACTATTTGGGGATCATATTTATTTGCATTCCTATTCTGGTTCTATGCAAATGCAAACGTAGTTGGTATTAATTTATCTGTTACTCAAGCAGATTTAGTACAAGCATTACCATATTTCGCAACAATTGTAGTATTGATTATTATCGCTTTAAGAAAGAAGAAGGAAAATCAACCACCTGCATCTTTAGGTGTAAACTACTTCAGAGAAGAAAGATAAAGATTTTAAATACTTTGATCTATTAGGACTATAGCATTTGCTGTAGTCCTATTTTTAGTATATCTAAATTTAATATACCAAAATGGTTAATCATATTCTTTACAATTTGTGTATAATAATGTTAATATTAATATACCAAAGAGGTAAATCGAATTGAAAATAGAATTTGTGAATAATAGAGTAGAAGAGATGTTCTTAGATTTAAAGAAGATGTCTAAAAAACATGGTGCAGTATTAACAAAGGCAATACACAAGAGATATGCACAGCTAGTTGCGTTATCGAATGTTAAAGAACTTATGTTAAGTGGTCTAGATAATCCTCATATTCTAAAGGGAGATTTTCATCGTTTTGTCGGTTGGTCAATAACAGGTAACATTAGAATGATTCTAGATATAGGATTACAAGAAGGTGAGCAATATGACGAAGGTGTTGCTCAAAGAACAACAATTACAATAATGGGAGTATGTGATTATCATGGAAACAAAGATGAATGGATTATCAATTGAGTTGTTATCTCATCCAGGGGAGACACTTTTAGAAGTATTAGAGTCTAACAATATGACTCAAAAGGAGTTGGCTGCTAGAATAGGGGTGACAACAAAACATATAAATAGAATTGTAGCTGGTAAAGAATCTATAAGTCCTGAAACCGCATTTAAATTGGAAAAGGTGTTCAGAAATATAAGTGCATCTTTTTGGAATACGTTGCAAGCTAATTATGATAGTGAGTATATGCAAGTAATAGAATCTGAAACGGTTTCTGAGGAAGAGAAGGCGGTATTTAATAGTAGTACGTATACTTTTCTTGTTAATGAGAATTACTTAGAAAGGATGCATGATATAAATAGTAAGGTTATTCAAATGAGATCATTTTTGGGAGTTTCAAATTTATGTAACATAGACAATATGTTGAATGCCAATGCCAGATTTAGAAAATCGTCAAGGGTTAGTATGAATAATTTCGCATTAGCGGCTTGGATGAAAGTATGCGAATTGAAAACTGACGAAGTTGCTGTGGACAATCAGTTAGATATAAATGGATTGTTAAATGAACTGGATGTAATAAAGAAACTAAATAATCTATCTGACATAAATGAGATATCAATCAGATTAAAAGATATTTTCGCAAGACACGGTATAGCCTTTGCTGTTGTTAAGAGTATTGCTGGAGCTCCAGTGCAAGGTTTTATTAGAAAAATTAATAATAAAACACGATTATGTATGACAATAAGGGGCAAGTGGTTAGACATTTTTTGGTTTACACTATTTCATGAGATTGGTCATCTAAAAGATATAGAGAATGAATTATATTTAGAATTTGATGAAAGAACCAATAATGCATCAGAGATGAGTGCGGATTTTTTCGCATGCGAC
>DFIJ01000150.1 GCA_002372775.1 Christensenella sp. UBA3700 | reverse complement strand
CTAATTAAATAATTTGTCCATATTTGATGTGAATAAATATAGTTTGATGTATAATTTATTTATGCGAAAAGTGGATATTGTTGCAGTTAAAAGTGGATCTATTGAAAGCAACCTAAGAGAGCTTGGTTATTCAAGCTCAATTTGCTCTAGATTGAGAAAGAGAATGGGGCTTATTGAAGTGAATAATAAGGCATGTAGAATTGTAGACAATATTGAAAAGGATTCTATGTTTAGTATCTATTTAGAAGATGATAATAAAAGAGAGATTATTCCATATAAAGATATAGATATAAATATACTATATGAAGATGATGATTTGGCTGTTATAGATAAACCGGCAAACTTAGCAGTTATTAGTACAAGAGAGCATTTCGGAAGGAGTTTAGAAAATGTTCGCGCGGCAAAATGGGGTGAATTTGTATATAGGCCAGTTAATAGACTAGATAGAGATACCTCTGGTCTTATGATAGTTGCAAAGAATCAGCTTGCTCATTCGTATTTATCTAAAGAGCATATAAACAGAAAATACCTTGCTCTATGCGATGGCGTTTTTGAAGGAGAGAGTGTTATTGACGCAAAGATAGATAGAAAAGAGGGCAGTATTATGGAAAGATGTGTAAAAGACACAGGAAAAGAAGCCATAACCTACTATAAGGTATTAAAAACATTCTCAAGTTATTCTTTAGTTGAACTTACACTAAAAACAGGAAGAACGCACCAAATAAGAGTTCATATGGCATATATTAATCATCCACTTCTTGGAGATGGTTTATATAACAAGAATGCAAGAAAAGAAACGGTATTAGATAATGGATTTGTTCTAAAAAGACAGGCACTTCATTCTTCATATTTATCGTTTATTCAACCGATTACCAAAAAAGAGATTTGTATAGAATCAAAGCCTGAATTTGTGTAATTTACAAAAAATTGACATGAAATAACAAATGATTATATAATAATCAAGATGTAAAAAAATATAAAAAGATAGGAGTACAAAAAGATGAACGCATTAAAGAAATTTGGATGTAGAGTTTATCAAAAGGTTATGTGGGTTGCTCTTTGGTTTTTGCCTTGGAGAAAGCCAGAACTATTACAATTTGATAATGGTGTAGAAGGTTTACCAGCTTATATTGAAAAGATGGGCCTAAAGAAAGTGTTATTAGTATCAGATGAATTCTTCAAGAATCAAGGATTTTGTGATAAATTAGTTAACGCTTTTAAAGAATCAAAGGTTGAATGTGTTTGGTACTATAAAGCAGTTCCAAATCCAACAACAGATTGTGTAGAAGAAGGCTATAAGATGTATAAAGAAAACGCTTGCGAAGGTATTGTTGCTTTCGGTGGTGGTTCTCCAATGGATTGCGCAAAGGGTATCGGTGCTAGAGCCGCAAGACCTAATACTCCAATCTCAAAGATGAAGGGATTAATGAAGGTTATGCATAAATTACCACCTTTATTTGCTATTCCAACAACAGCAGGTACAGGTTCTGAAGCTACAGTTGCTGCAGTTATCTCAGATCCAAGAACTCATGAAAAGTATCCAATCAACGATCCAAATTTAATTCCAAGATTTGCTATTCTTGATCCAAAACAAACAGAGAATTTACCACCTCATATGACATCTACAACAGGTGTTGATGCTTTAACACACGCCGTAGAAGCATATATCGGTTCAGCAAATACAGCAGAAACAAAGAAGATGGCAAAAGAGGCTACAAAGTTAATCTTCGAGAACTTAGAAGAAGCTTACAAGAATCCACATAATTTACAAGCAAGAGATGCTATGCAAAAAGCTGCATTCTATGCAGGTATAGCTTTCACAAGAGCATATGTTGGTAACGTTCATGCTATGGCACATACTCTTGGTGGTATGTATGGTGTACCACATGGTCTTGCGAATGCTATTATCTTACCAATGATGTTAGACGAATATGGTTCAACAGCATGGAAGAAGTTAGCTCAACTTGCAGATGTTGCTGGAATCAATGGTAAGGATGATGAAGAAAAGGCAAAGAACTTCATTCAAGCTATTAAGGATATGAATGAAAGAATGAACATTCCTACACAAATTGGTGTTCCAGGAAAGAGCGATAAGTGGGCAATCAAGGATGAAGATATTCATTTAATGTCTCAAAGAGCAGAACATGAAGCTAATCCTTTATATCCATGTCCAAAGCTATTCACTGTAGAAGAATTCGAAGCTTTATTCAAGAAGTTACAATATAAGGCTTAATAATTTTTCAAGATTGTATAAGGGGTTGCCATATTAAACAGGTAGCCCCTTTTTATATGCTCCAAAAAGACAAAAAACCATTACATCTATATAAAAATGGTAAAAAATGGCGCTTTTAGTGTTTACATATATATAGTTTTAAAATATAATATTAAATACAGGATTAAAGGAGCAGCAAATGAAGAACAAGCAAAACAATATCAACTTCGTTAGGGCATATTCTAATAGATATGGAATATTTTCAACTATAACAAGCGGATTAATGGCTCTATTTGCTGTATATTTTTTAACACACTTTAAGATTTTAGAGAAAATCAAGGAATTAACAAATCAAGATATTTGGTATGTAGTTATCGTTGCAGGAAGCTGCGCAATTGCTGGTATTGCAGTCCTAGCTATGTTAATTAATTCTCTAAGAAAAAGGTTGTTTATTACCGATGCATTAGCTCTTAGTATTTTTATTACTACCGCAACAGGAATAGGTATTTATTTTTTAGATCCACTTATTCAAGAAGAAAGATTGCCAACTTATATAATCATATTTATTAATGCTGCAGTAGGTAGCTTATTGCTGCTTTGTGTTCACGCATTCTTGTTTGATAAAAATGGAGTTCAGTTATATAAGACATATAGACATGAGAAAAGAGATGCAACAATAAAGACATATTATAAAGAAGTAAATAGAACAGTTTCCTTATTGCTTTTGGGTATAGTCGGAATCGGAGCCGGATTAGCATTATATTGGTTAGATTTAAATTTCGACATGAAGAGCACTTTAATTGCTTCAGATGAAGAACAACGAATATTTGTTGTAATGTCAGCCGTTCTTCTTATAACGGTTGCAATTTCTATCGTTGGAAGATTGATAAACAAGAGAGTTAATACAATAGATAATTATGTATTTGGAATGTTGGTTACTTCAATTACATGTATTATTGTGTTTGGTATTAAGTACCTTACAGGAAATGCAAATGATTATACAGCTTTAATTCTTATTGTTTTTACAGGATTCTTAATTATTAATACGGTTTATACTATAGCCCTTATTTTATGTACGCATACAACAAAAACTATAGATATTGAAGTCGCAAAAGCGGAAATTCCAAAGGAAGAAGAGAATCCAGAAATACCAATAGAGGAATTACAAGAAGAAAACGAAGAGGAGCTTAAGGAAGAAGTAGAGCAAGAAGAAGAGACGCAAG
>DFIJ01000025.1 GCA_002372775.1 Christensenella sp. UBA3700 | reverse complement strand
TCGCATTCATTCTCGAATTCACAGATTTTGCCTAGAGATTATCTTGTTAGTGAGGCTAAAGAGGTTTTAAAAGAAATGATACAAGAAGGTTGCTTTAGACTTGCAAGAGAACATGTTGTAACGCAATTGGTCCATTTGTATATAACATACGAAGGATATCAATATGGAACTAAAGGAACTAGGCGTTTAAGCGTTACTACAAACCTTTATTCTCAAATTTGGCCTTATTTTGATACTTTATTCGATGAGATTGTAGATTCGCGTTTTAGGGTGCGTAGAATCGCCTATGATTTTGATTGTCTAGTAGATGATGATAATGAATTATATGATATGTTCACTGATTTCAATAAGGTGGAAAAAGAGAAGAGATTAACAAATAGTATTTTGCAGATAAAAGATAAATTTGGAAAGAATTCTATTATGAAGGGTACAAGTTATCAGCCAGATGCTATGCAAAAAGAAAGAAATATGCAAATAGGAGGCCATAGAAGTGGAGAGGAAGAAGATGAATAGATTAGATAGAGCTAGACAGTTTGCTCCATTTGATGCTCTTAAAGGTCTGTCTAATGCGCTAAGATTAAAAGAGATTGAGCATGATAAAATTGAAAAAGGCATTTTAAGTGAAGAAGATGCTAAAGAAATTTCCAATGTATTAATGAATATAGAAAGGGGAGATATTGTTAGGGCAACCTATTTTAAAGATGGCTACTATAAAGATATTCAAGGATGTGCCAAACTTGATATAGAGAATGGAATTATAGAGATTATGCAAAATAAGATTCCAATTGAAAACTTATATAAAATATCTAAAGTGAAATAAAAATAGGGATACATATCATATGTATCCCTAAATTGTTATTAAGTTTGAATCTAATTATTCATCCTTTGAGCTTTCTTCTGTTTGAGTTGTTTCTACTGCTTCTACATCTACAACTGTATCAGTAGCTGCTACAGCAACTTGTTCGTGAACTTGCTTGAATTCTTTTAATTTCTTTGAAGAAACAGAATAAATAGATGTATTAGACTTTCCTTCATCTGGATCACCTTTACCTCTCTTGATTGAGATATACTTCTTAGCTCTCTCAAGCATAGATAAGATAGCAGGTAAGAATGAGAATACAAGTACTACAGAAAGCACAGCATTTCTAGCAAGTAATAATGTGATTTGTTGTACGATAATGTTTGTAGATACTAGGTATACTGCAAGACATGCTACGAAGAAAATAGAACCTGATGTTAATACACCTGGAGCAGCTCTATAGATGGCGTTTCTAATAGCGGCTTGTCCTGTAGCACCATTTTGCTTTTCTTCAAGATACTTACTTGTAACAAGGATAGCGTAGTCTACAGTTGCACCAAGTGCTATTGCAGATACGATTAAGTATGCCATGAAGTGTAATGTTGTTCCCATGAAGTATGAAGCAGATAGGTTAATCCAAATACCAGTTTCAATAACCATAACTAGAATTGCAGCAAGTAATGGTGACTTGAATGTGAATAATAGGATTAAGAAGATGATTACAACTGTTAAGATGTTAACAAGTGTATAATCGCTTGGTGTTACTTGGCTTAATTCGTATGAAGCAAGTACATTACCTGTCATTTGTGTTTGAACACTATAATCTTTATAAACTTCCTTAGCGATCTTTTGAATTTCAAGAACGCTTGCATAACTCTTTTCGTCTTCCTTAGAACCATCTATTGTCATTGTGTATAACATATAGTGAGTCTTTGTTGTATCTGTATCAATTACATTATCCTCAGTAAATGTATGAGATACGAAACTGTTATGTAATTGTCTATAGATAACACCTCTTGCTAGTGCAGCAGCTTGCGCCCTAGAAGTATCAATATCATATAATTGGTAATCTAAGAAGATTGTGCATAATGAGAATATGTCTGTAACAGTGTTAACCTCAGGATTGTTTACATAGTAAACACCATTTGCAAATTCAGCTTCTGTTAATTTACCTTCATTTTCGCTTCCTTTGTTTACTGGAGCAACAGTGTAGTATAAATCATCTTGTTCGTAGTATTTTTCATTTGCGTTGTATGTTGTTGCTTGCTTATATCCAACAAGGTAAGCATCTTTTATGAAAACATATTGATCATCATAATTACCATATGTATATGGTGTCATAACGATTAATTGGTTAGAAGATGCTTCAAGCGCTTGCTCAGATACTGTTGGATTTGGATTTTCCTTTGATACAGTAATGAAAGCTAAGTCAACTTTGCTTTGGAACATAGCAGCAGGTATTAATAGAGCAATACAAACTACAATGATAGGAATAGCAACACCTTTCTTTGTAATAATCTTTGAAACGAATTTTAGTCTTGGTGTTAATGGTTCCCATTGATGTTTACCACTCTTTGTTGTTTCATGGTTAGTAGCAGCAATCCACTTATGGAAGAATAAGATGATTACTGGTTGTAATAGAACTACAGTGATTAATGATAAGATTACGCCTTTTGCTAAAACGAAACCTAAATCGTAACCGATACCGAACTTCATAAAGAATAGAGCAATGAAACTTCCTACTGTTGTTAAAGAAGAAGCAACTACAGATTTAATTGTCTTAGGTAATGCTTGTTCTAGAGCAATTTCAGGACGAGGGGTTGTTCTTAATTCTTCATAATATGTATGCATTAAGAAAATTGCATAGTCCATCGCTACAGCAAGTTGTAGGATTGTTGCACAAGATGCTGTGATTGAAGAAATTGTACCAACAGGATTTCTTCCGGCAATGATATTTGAACCCATGTTTAGTAGGATAGAAATACCTAGTGTTGCTAAGAAAATTAGTGGTTCAATATAACTCTTTGTAGTTAAGAATAGGATAATAAATACCGCTATTACTGCAACTATTACGAACTTAGGCATATCGCCAACTGAAGATTTTAATAAAGATCTAGAGTTTTCAGCAGAACCAGAGAATGTGTAATAGTCTTCTACATCTTTTGGTCCTTCTAGATATCCTTCTTTAATTTCGCCTTTAATATAGTCTTGAATGATTTCTTCAAGTGTATCAATAGCTGTTGCTGTTTCATCAGCTGAGTTTGCAGTTGTAAAGTAAATTGAAACAAGATATGTGTCTACATCTTTTTCATCATTATGAATTACAAACTTGCTCTTCATTTTTTCAAGAATCTTTGAAACGTCACTTGGAGAAACTGTGCTGAAGGCATTTGTATTGTTTAACATTTTTAGAGAAGAGAAAGTTCCATACCAAACAATCTTATTAATGTATTTTAATCTTTCATAATAATAAGAATTAAGTGGTACTTCTTTTGTAACTATCTCTCCGTTTTCGTCTAAAACATATTCTCCATCTTCATCAACAACCTCTTCAACCTTAGTGTCTAAACTAGATTGAATCTTGCTGATTAATTCAGTCATTTGTTCTTCAGATAGATAAGAGATACCCATTGAGAAGTCACCGATAATGTTATATTCTTTTTGTAAATTAGCAAGACCTTGCTTTGTAGCAGTATCGTTATCCAAATAAGAAATAACGTCACTTTGTTTATGTACAAAGAAATTGCCAACTACTGCAAGAATCATTAATACGGCAAAAATAGAAATAATAATAGTCTTGTGTGTCATTACCCAATGAGAGAATGATGCAAGAGCTTTTTCTGATTTGCGTTCACCTTGATTTTCTTTTTTCTTGAATAGATCAGTAATTTTAGACATTTAAACCCTCGATATAATTTGATTCATAAATTTTTTACGAGATAATATTAGCACATTGCAGCAGTTCAATACAATTATTACGCGTAGAATATAATTATATTTTAAAAAATATCTATTCCACTTAAAGGAGAATTGAGAAAATATCGCTCTCGTGTTTGTGTATTGGGCAAAAATGTCTTTTGTAAAGCTTTTTGAAATACAGCGATATTTATTGTAAATAAATGAGTGGTTTTGATATAATAAGTGCTATGAAATTAGGTATGTCATCTGCATCATTCTTCCCAAATTTACACACGGAAGATACACTTGAGGAAATCGCTTCGCTAGGTATAGATACTTGCGAAGTCTTTTTTGAAACAAGATCTCAATATTGTGAAGAATATGCAAACATCATGAAAGATAAATTAAAAAGAGCAAACGAGATTCATAAACTTGAAATCCATTCTGCTCATTCTATGACTAATCAATTTGAACCAGATTTGTTTTCTCAAGGTGAAAGAGCAAGAGCTGATGGAGAAGAAATATATAGAAATTTCTTGGCTACATGTAAATCGTTAGGTATTAAGTATCAAACATTCCATGGAGCAACAATTTTAAAGCGTGCTGTTAAATATACACATGATTATGAGAAGCTTTCAAAAAGAGTTAATTATCTTGTAGATTTAGCTAAGTCATATGGTGTTAAACTTTGCTATGAGAATGTACATTGGACATATTTCCATGAGCCAGAATACTTTGAAAAATTAAAGCCTTATTGTCCAGAACTTGGTTCAGTATTAGATATAAAGCAAGCAATGCAATCAGGAATAGATTACAAAGATTATTTAAAAGTTATGGGTAATACGCTTGAAACAGTACACTTATGCGATTATAATATTGACGGTACAACAGCTATTCCTGGAAAAGGTTCATTTGACTTTGTTGAACTTTTCAAGAGATTACAAGATATAGGATATGATGGACCTTGCTTATTAGAAGTTTATAGCAAAAATTACAAAGACATAGATGAGCTTAAAGAAAGTTACAATTATCTTGAAGTTTGTTTAGATAAATCGAAAAAATAAAACAATACAATTTGGAGGCATATATATGCGTTACAGTAAAAAAGACATGAAGATTAGAGTTGATTACAACAACATGATGCAATCAGTTCTAGGAAAGAATGGCGTTTCTGATAAGACATTAAATGCTATGGCAGATGAAGCTAAGAAGGCATTTGAAGCAGTAGAAGCAGGAAAAGGCAAAGATATGATGGGATGGGCTGACCTTCCATACAAGCAAAATGAAATCGTTGCTGATATCTTAGATACTGCTAAATATATTAGAAAGAACTTCGAATACTTTGTAGTACTTGGTATTGGTGGTTCTGCTCTAGGTCCTATCGCTACATTCCAAGCTATCAATCATTTACATTACAATGATTTAAAGAAGAGCAAGAGAAAGGGACCTAAGTTCTATGTTGAAGATAACGTAGATCCAGAAAGAATGGCAGCACTTTTAGATGTAATCGATGTTGAAAAGACAATGTTCAACGTAATCACAAAGAGTGGTTCTACATCTGAAACTATGACTCAATACTTAATTATCAATGCAATCCTTAAGGAAAAGCTTGGTGATAAGGCTAAGGATCATATTATTGCTACAACATCTAGAGAAAAAGGTAATTTAATTAAGATTGCTAAGGCTGAAGCTTA
>DFIJ01000127.1 GCA_002372775.1 Christensenella sp. UBA3700 | reverse complement strand
GTGATGGTCTAATTGGAGATATCCTAGGATTAAATTATGATCAATCTCTATTAGTAAGATAGGGTGGATGTGTTAACTATATGAAGGGTGGTATTGAAAGTGCAAGTAGAGTTACAACTGTATCTCCATCTTATGCAAATGAAATTCTAGACCCATATTATGGTTACGGAATGCAAGATATCTTAAATGCTAGAAAGTATAAGTTATCTGGTATTTTAAATGGTATCGATTTAGAAAAGAATAATCCAGCTACAGATAAGTCTTTATTTGCAAATTATGATGCAAAGACTGTATTTGAAAATAAGAAGTTAAACAAGGTAGGATTACAATCATTATTAGGACTTCCTGTAGATGAGTCAGTTCCAATGATTGGTATGGTAGGTAGATTAACTCATCAAAAGGGTATTGATTTAGTTACAGCCGTTATGGAAAGAATCTTAGATATGAATGTTCAAATGGTTGTTCTTGGTACTGGTGATTGGAAATATGAAAATATCTTAAAGGATATGCAAAACAGATATCCAGGAAAGCTTAGAGCTATCGTTAACTTCTCATCTGATATGGCAAGTAAGATTTATGGCGCATCAGATATGTTCTTAATGCCATCTAAGTTTGAACCATGCGGATTATCTCAAATGATAGCAATGCGTTATGCATCTGTACCTATCGTTAGATTAACTGGTGGTTTAAGAGATACTGTTGAAGCATATAACCATGAAACAGGAAAAGGTGATGGATTTACTTTCTTAACATATAATGCAAGTGATATGCTATATGCGATAGAAAGAGCTGTTGGTCTTTATAGAGACTATAAAGATGAATGGAAGAAAGTTGTTCAAAACGGTATGGCCAAAGATTTTGGTTGGTCAAATATCGCTGATCAATATATCAAACTATATAACGAAATAAAACAATAATTATATGTAGACCTTTATTTTAAGTGGGGAAAAAAATTAAGAGAAAGGTAGGATTTTTTAATGGAAAAACTTAGTGCGAAAGAGCTTGTAGAAATAGTTGAAGGTAAGTGTCAAAGATATTTTGGAAAGCCTTATACAATGGTTTCTAAACATCAACTATACAAAGCTATCTGTCTTACTGTTAGAGATATTTTAACAGAAAAGAGACTTGCTTTTAAGAGTAGAAGAATTCAACAAGAAACTAAGCAAGTATATTACATGTCAATGGAATTCTTATTGGGTAAATCTTTAAAGAATCATTTATTCAATTTAGGTTTAACTAAAGAGTTTGAAGAAGTGTGTAAAGAACTTGGTACAAGCTTAGAAGAAATGTACGATATTGAACCAGATGCTGGTTTAGGTAATGGTGGTTTAGGTAGACTTGCTGCTGCTTATATGGAATCATTAACAAACCTTGACTATGTAGCTTCAGGTTTCTCAATTAAGTACGATTACGGTATCTTTAAACAAAAGATTAGCGAAGGTTGGCAATTAGAGTTGCCAGATGATTGGCTACAAAATGGTGATGTTTGGTTATCACCTCGTGAAGAAGATACATTCAGAGTTAAGTTTGGTGGACAACTTAAGGAAAGATGGGAAGATGGAAGATTATATATCGACCAAGTTAACTGCTACGAAGTAGATGCTGTTCCATATGATATGAACATCTCTGGTTACCATGTTGGTGCAGTTAATAAGTTAAGACTTTGGACAGCTAAGGCTCCAAACGATTTCGATATGCAATTATTCTCTCAAGGTCAATACTTAAAGTCATTAGAGCAAAAGGCTTTAGCTGAAAGTATTTGTAAGGTATTATACCCAGCAGACCACCATATTGAAGGTAAGCAATTAAGATTAAAGCAACAATACTTCTTTGTATCTGCTTCAATTCAATCTATCTTCAAGAAACATCTTAGAGATTATGGTAACTTAGATACTCTACCAGATAAGGTAGCAATCCATATTAACGATACACACCCAACATTATGTATTCCTGAAATGATGAGATTACTTCTTGATGAATATGGTTATTCATGGGAAAAGGCTTGGGATATCGTTACAAGAACTGTTGCATATACAAACCACACAGTTATGGCAGAGGCTTTGGAAAAATGGCCTGAAGAATTATTCAAGCAATTACTTCCAAGAATCTATCAAATCGTTTGTGAAATCAACCAAAGATTCTGCGCTGAACTTTGGGAGTTCTATCCAAACGATTGGAACAAGGTTTCATATAATGCAATCATCTCTTATGGTCAAATCAAGATGGCTAACCTATGCTTAGCTGCATCTCATACAATTAACGGTGTATCAGCATTACACTCACAAATCTTAAAGGACGATGTATTCCATGATTATTACAAGATGCATCCACTTAAGTTTACAAATGTAACAAATGGTATCACTTATAGAAGATGGTTAACAATGTCTAACCCAGGTCTTAGCAATTACATTGAAACTTTAATTGGTGACGGATTCTTAAAGGATGCTAACGAATTAAAGAAGTTAGCAGAATTCCAAGCTAAGAAAGAAGTTCTTGATAAGATTATGGAAGTTAAGAAGGCTAATAAGGTTGCTCTTGCTAAGTATATTAAGGAAAACAATGGAGTAGATGTTGATCCTAACTCTATCTTCGATGTTCAAGTTAAGAGATTACATGAATATAAGAGACAACTTCTAAATGCTCTTCATATCATTGATTTATATTATAGATTAAAGGAAAACCCAGATCTAAATATCAACCCAAGAACATTTATCTTTGGTGCTAAGGCTGCTCCAAGCTATTACATGGCTAAGCAAATCATCAAGTTAATTTGGTGCCTTGGTGAACAAATCAATAATGATCCAGACATTAAGGGTAAGATTAAAGTTGTATTCCTAGAGAACTATAGAGTTTCTTTAGCTGAAATCGTTATGCCAGCAAGTGATGTTTCTGAACAAATCTCAATTGCAGGTAAGGAAGCTTCAGGTACAGGTAACATGAAGTTCATGATTAATGGTGCAGTTACAATGGGTACAATGGATGGTGCTAACATCGAAATCTTCGAAAATGTTGGTGCAGACAATATCTTTATCTTCGGTAAGAGAGCTAATGAAATTGATGAAATCAATAGAAATGGTTATGCTCCTTCATACTTCTATAACTCTAACCCAAGAATTAAGAGAGTTATCGATGGTTTAAGAGAAGGTATCAATGGCGTACAATTCAATGAAATTGCAGATAGCTTAGTAAATTCAGATACTTACAAGGTATTATGTGATTTCGATTCATATTGTGAAGCTCAAGATAATCTAGATAAGGCATACTCAGACAAGTATCGTTGGGCAAGAATGTCATTAATGAACACAGCAATGGCAGGCTTCTTCTCATCAGATAGAGCTGTTCAAGAGTATGTAGATCGTATCTGGAAATTAACACCAGTTGATTTCACAAAGCCTATTAAAGAAGTTAAGATTGCTAAAACAGTTAAGAAAACTAAATAATGCAAATTTTCTTTGATAGTAAAAACACAAAATATAAGAAACCATTCGGGGCAGTAAGCAATGATGAAACAATAGAATTCAATGTTTTCTGCCAAGATGGTGTATTTGTACAAAAAGCTTTAATAAAAGTATATCCAGATGGTCAAGAGGAACCTTTTGAGTTCCCTCTTGACTATTCTTATTCAAAAGATGGTTTATCTTGTTTTACAGGCTATGTTAAAGATTTAGAAGTAGGTTTATATTTCTACAAGTTTGTTTTCTACACAGAAGAGGGTGAATTTGTAAAAGCTCAAGAAGGTGCAGACACAGGCTATCAATTAACAATCTATGATTCAGATTATGAAACACCTGACTTCGCAAAGGGTGGGGTTATTTATCATATATTTGTAGATAGATTCTGTAAGGGTAAAGATCCATCAATCAAGTTTACAAAGCAAGGTGTTCTAAAAAGATGGAATGAGCCTCTAACTTTAAGAGACCCAGATGGCGTATATAGAGCTAATGATTTCTATGGTGGTAATTTCCAAGGAATCATAGATAAACTTGATTATCTAAAAGAACTAAATGTAACACTTTTATATTTATCACCAATTTTTAAATCATCATCTACTCATAGATATGATACTGGCGATTATATGCAAGTTGATGAACTTCTTGGTTCTGAATCTAAGTTCAAAGAACTTATAACTAAGGCTCATGAAAAAGGTATAGAGATTATGCTTGATGGTGTATTTAACCATACTGGAGCAGATAGCTTATACTTTAATAAATTTGGAAATTATGATTCGCTTGGTGCTTACCAATCTGAACAAAGCCCATATTTTAATTGGTATACATTCTATAAATTCCCAGACGAGTATCATTG
>DFIJ01000169.1 GCA_002372775.1 Christensenella sp. UBA3700 | reverse complement strand
TCATCTTGTTAACTGTTAATTCAACAGGAATTACATAAATTGTAACGTTATTGTTGAATGATTGAGTTGCACGTGCATATCTATTACCTGTGTATGTTACTGTAATGTCTAATACATAACCGCCTTGAACTACATCTATACCATCTTCGCCTTGCTTGAATGATGCAGTTACTGTTAAGTCTTGGTTGTTTGTACCACGAATTGTAGATAAGCTGATGTAAGATCTTAAGTCTGTATCATAGAATGTCAAGTTAGAAATAATTGTCTCTAGAGGAATAGTTGCAGCAGATCCTGTGTAGTATACAGGAGTTAATTCAAATGAAGACATACCAATAACTGGAGCCTTAGCTTCTGAGATATAAACCTTAATATATCCATCTTCTGAAGATAATGTTTTATCTGCTGCTGCAGCTGCTGTTTGTAATGCTGTTAAGTGATTACCTGCAATTGCTGTATGGTTTGTTAGAGTATAACTATTTGCAAATGTTGCTGTATAGTTATATACACCATTGCTTAATGTTGCTGTATCTGGCATTACATTAGATAATGTGAAGTACTTTGTATTATCTGAAGACTTTAGATAACACTCATTTATTGTTATTCTCTTATATGTGTCTGAATTCTTATTCTTCTCATAAATAGTAAATGTGAATCCATTGCTACTTGAACTCTCTGTTGCCAAACTAATAGATTGAGAAGAATCTGTTAATGTATTAATGTACTCACTAGCATATTTAGAGCTTGATGTTGGAACATACTTAGGTCCTGTTTGACCAGCAACAGATAATGCTAAACCACCATCATTTGTACTGATTAACTCTGTACCAGTTGTTGCCATGTATGTAAATCTAGTATCTAATACACCTTCAATTATAGAATAGTTTGCTGAACCCCCTTGTGGTGTGTAGATATAATCTCTAGATTCATCGAATCTCTTATGTACTGAATTTACATAAACTGAGACTGGAGCAATAATAACGTTTACAACATATGTGTCTACTAGATAACATGTATTTCCACCATTATCTAATGTTGTATCTGTAGTATCTGCAGTTTCACCATTCATGTTAAAGAATTGTACTCTATTGTTTACATCAACGAATGCGTTATTATTCAAAGCGTTTGAATAAATCTTATATGTAATAGTGTAATTACCAATATTTGTAACGTCGGCACTATCTGCAGCAATTGGTGTTAGAGGATCTGCAGAGTTAACGATTAATGTCTTAATATAACCATTAGTTTGCGCTTGAGTATAGATATTTCTCTTTGTTTGATCACTAATTCTACCTAAAGGATCACCTGAGCTTTCATAGATAGAAATAGTTACGTTACCAGCGCCTGATTGTCCATCATACATAATAGCCTTTAATGGGTTATAGATAGTTGGGTTGTTTGTATTATCTGTATTTGCATAATAGTCTCTATTTGGACTTAAGATAGCAATACTACCTGTACAATAATACAATGCCATTCCATTACCATGACCTCTTACAATTGTAAAGGCCATTGTCTTATATCTTTCAGCGTCAGATAAGCTTGTTGCAATCTTATATACTGGAATATCAGCAACTCCTTCGCCTGTTGAGTTAGTTAATTGCTTACCTTCAGACTTAGCGCCATAAATTAAGATATCCCAAATTACAGTAGATGCATCATTTGTCTCTACTGAGAAGTTTACGTTAATTGGAGAACTCTTATTTGTATCTCTCCAAGTTAAGATGTTTCCTAGTTTTGTTAAGTTTGTATAATAAGTATTATTAACAGAGAATGAACCTGATTGGATTGTGTAAGATTCTCTTTCGCCATCAACTATTGCGCTTCCGACTTTTGTATAATCAATACCTGTTCCTGTAACTGTTGTATTTGTAGGAGGATTGAATCCATATACCATGAATACTTTAGCTGTTGCTACATTTTGATTCTTTAATACATCATAGAAACTTATAGCTGCTGTAATATCTAAGTGGAATGAATTACCTTCTGAATAGTTAGTATTAATAGCAACATTTCTATAAACCTTATATTGAGATAAGTTATTTTGATTTACATTATCTACTCTTACACCTAATGTTGTGTAATAAGAAATGTATGGATAGTACTTATCTGTAGGAGCATTAACAAGTTCGCTTCTACCTGTTGTTGAATTTCTATTTAAGATGTAGAATGCTGAGTCATCGCCTGTAGAGTTTGTTAAGTACTTAGATACATCAATAGCATAAGAAGATACATTGAATGTGTAATATAGATTATCTACGCTATCGTTATCTACGATACCTAATGAAGCACCACCATATAAGTAAACGTCGATATTCTTTCTGTTTCCGGCGAATTCAGAAGAGAACCAACCTTTACCTTTCCAAATCATTGTTAATGATGTTCCTCTCCAGTTAAAGATAACACCATCGATAGTTCCTTTACCCCAGCCATGAGGATTCCAAGCACCATCTGTTGAATTCAATCCAACAATACCACCAGCAGAACATTGTGCAGAGTTGAAGCACTCGTTCGCATCTGTAGCAAATACACCAAAGATTAACGATGAAACTTCACCTTGTAATACTAAGTTGTACATTGTAGATGCATTTGTCATAGAGCCAACGAATCCACCAACGTAGTTTAATAATGAACCACCAGGACCCCAAGATGTAGTTCCTCTTGAGTTAGCACCTAAGATAGAATCATAGCCCATTGTAAATGTGCTATTAGAAATTACTGCATATGAGCCAAGTACACCAACAAAGCCACCAAGACATGTTGTTGTATGATATGAATCATTTGAAGCGTGGCCACTCCAGCTTCCGCCACCGTTACCGTTATCTCTTCTATATACATAGAATTGAGAAACATCTGACATTGTTACAGAACATTGATCAATAATACCTGTCGAATATCCTGCGATGATACCAAAGAATAATGATTCACCATACCATACTTCTTGGCTTATAACACCAGAGTATGCGAAGTCTATATTTCTTAATGTTCCGCTTAATCTACCCATGAATCCACCAAGAAGTGCAACTTTATCTGCGCCTTTTGCTGGAGTTGCAGCATTCTTTAAATCTGTGTATTCAAATTGAGACATATTGCCTGAATCAACATAACTTGCGACAATCTCAATTGAGTGATTTTGTAATGTTGTTGGGTCTTTACCGGATAATTCTTTACTTTCTTTTAATTCCTTACCATTTACTGAATCAAAGCCTAAGTTTACAGTAACATTTTCATATTTATTCAATACAATGTCTGAACCTAATCTCGCTGAAGATGCTGAATAATAATACATTCTTCTTGCAGCATTTCCTACAGCGACATTTGTATCTAAGCTTACTAATAGGAATACAGCATAGTTATTGTTGTTATATGAGTATGAAATATAATCTATATTTTCTTGAGCTGTTCCGCCAGATAATGTATTTGCATTTAATTTTGCACTTGCATTAGGATCTGTATCTGAAAGCTTTACATATAAACCGCTTGGTCTATCTGTTTCTGTAGCAGCACCAACATTAGAATCAATAGCTTGTTCAATAGCTGCTAGATATTCAGAATTAATTACGTCGGTAATTGAAGATTCTGAAGAATACCACATATATTGATATAATTGGAATACATTGTTAACTAGAACATATGGATAGTAGTATGTAATTTCTACTCTGATTGCATTACCTGTATATGGAGTATTCTTTGTTGATAACATATCTGTCAACAATTCCTTCATATATACATATGTTCCTTCTTGCTCTGTTCTACTAGATGTTACGTTTGTTACATAGTAGTTGCTGTTTGCATATGTATTAGATAAGAAGTCATATTGAGAATCTAGATTTGTTGATAAATATTGAGATTCAAATGCACTTAAACTTGTCATTGTAATGTCATTTGAATATACTGCCAAAACATATTCATTATTATATTGTTCCCAAGAAATAGTTGTATCTGCAGCATTAGTTACAATTTGAGCACCTGTCATAAAGCTACCATTACCACTATCTACCCAACCCATTACGGTTAGAGATGAACCTGAAAGCAATCCGTTGAATCTTAATCCTTGACCTGCTTGTGCATTTGCATTTACTAAAGAGATACCACTACTATAATCACTATTCCAGAAGATGTTTCCATATCTTACACCATCTGTAGAAGCTGTTGAAGATGTTGAAGCAACAGCAAATACTAAACCAGCCTTGTAATACTTTGCAGAAGCTTCTATATTTCCGTTATAGTCAATGATAATATGATCAACATTATTCTCGCCACTTTGATCTACGCATGAGTAGATAGATTGATGAACATTTGGTTGAGTCATTACTGAGCTTGTATTATTAGATAAACCAATACCCATTGCTTGGTATAAATATGCTCCACTACAAACATCACCTAGTTTATATGTATAAACATATTCAACCTCTTTTGTTTCTTGGTCTATAATATTTTCTACTACTGTATATCCACCAACCTTAAATGCACCTTCACCACGAAGTGTTGCGTATTTTATAAGACCACCAGCGTTAATACCTACAAGTCCAGCAAATACAACAGAACCACCTGTTGTTATTGACATATTTTCGTTTATAACAATAGCTTCATTTGATGTTGTAACATCATTAGATACTTCTAAGTTTCTAAGTTCTGCACCATTTGCATTTATACCAACGCCGCCGGCTACTACCAATGTCTTAGCATCACCCTTAATTTCAAAGTTTTTGTTAATATCTACATATAAACCATTAATGATACCTGCGTTTATACCAACAGCGCCACCTACTATTGCGTAGTTTGTAGAACCATATAGTGTATATTCTGTTTGATTATTTAAAATTAGTTCACAGTTTTCAATTCTACCACTTGCAGCATTAATACCTACAACGGCACCATAAGCTGCGCTTCCATTAATTCCTGTATAAACTCTATTTTGACTATATTCAAATACTACATTCTTGATAGTACCATAGTTGATAGAAATGAAATCTGAAACACCATAATAGTAATCGCT
>DFIJ01000050.1 GCA_002372775.1 Christensenella sp. UBA3700 | reverse complement strand
ATAATTAAAATAGCACATGCTAATAAAACAATAATTGCTAATCCTACTAAAAAAGCATTGGTTACCCAGCATATAAATATCAAGGAAATTAAAGCCAAGAAATAGTAATCTGTATATAAAAAATTACTGATTTTTTGAATCCATTTATTCTCTACTATATAGCCTTGATTTAAATAATCAACCATAATCCAACCTTTGTAAGACAAATTAATAATACTATCACGCGCGCTCACTTGTCAAATTATATATATAACGCGTAATATATAAAAGAAATCCAAGCGTTTTGCTTGGACTTTCGAAATCTACTTTATTAATTGATTTAATTCATCTTTTGTCATATTGAGCAATGCTAAAATGCCATCTAAAGAGATTACTTCTATGTTTACTCCGTTTTCTTTTAGAGCATTTACTTTCTTACTCTTCTCAGAGCCTTCTTTTTCTTGAACATAATAATTCAGTCTTCTTGCTCTTATTGAAAATTGAGCACCTCTTCTTTTTAAAGAATATACTAGTGCTTTTGCTAACTTCATATTGTCATTTTCGATCGAATCATCAAGCCCTATAGTCTTTGCACAAAGATCCTTTATCATGACTTTTCTATCAACGTGTATCCTCTTAGAATAATCTAGCAAAATCTTGGCATTTGTAGGAGGATTGAAATTCTTAAGAATTTCATTACCCTTTAATTCCACGTACGCATTAGGATGTGCTTCTATCATCTCAGAGATAGTTAATCCCTTTTCTTTACACATTCCTTTCATAGCTTTCATAGTAATTAGTGCATCGTAATCGCTCCTATGTAAATGTTCTTTTTCTATAGAATATCTTTCACACAATTTCTCAAGGCCAACATCATTACCTTCTTCGCTAATTTGCCTATAAAATGCCTGTGTATCAAAAGATTTTATATAAAACAATGGCTTATCATATCTTTGACAATCTGATCTTATAAAAGACAAATCGTTGTTAACTGCATGTCCAAACACTATTTGGTCATCCCTTGTTAATAATTCTTTTATTTCTTCGTAATAGAATGAGAAATCTGGAGCTTTAGAGAAATCTTCTTTAGAGTATGCAAGTTGAATCACTGCATCATTTGCTGGTCCTAAATGAAACTTGCTCTTAGGATTAATAACTATATCCCTTCTTTCAATTTCATTGAAACTCTCATCAACAATGCAATAACCGAAACTACAAATTTTACCTTTACCGCCAAAGCAATTAGCGCACTCTATGTCAAAAAATAAATACTTCAATTATTATACCTAACCAAGAAAAGATTATAACATATAGCTATACTCCTTTCCTAACATATACTAAATTTTATTAGATAACTCTATATACTTATCTATATCTAAAGCTTCTCCTCTAACCCTTGGGTCTAATCCCATATCACATAATACTTTCTCAATAGCATCTCTTTTTATGTCAAAATTGGAAATAATATTGTTAACCAATGTTTTTCTTCTCATAGAGAATGCCGCCTTTATAACTCTTTTTACCTTTTTCTTATCAACGTCTTTATATTTATCGTTTAAATCGATTCTAACGATTGCCGAATCTACATTAGGCATTGGCATAAACATTTCTCTAGATACATTTCTTGTTATACACACTTCACCATCAAGAGCAATAGATAATGTAATTGCCCCAAACTCTTCAGTTCCTTCTTTAGAAACTAGCCTTTCTGCGACTTCTTTTTGAATCATAATTGTTATACTTTCGGGCTTATAATCGCTTTCCAAAAAACGCATTATTATAGGTGTAGTTATATAATATGGCAAATTAGCAACTACTTTGTAGTTGCCTCCGCCTATTGTCTCTTTTAATTCATTTTCAGATACTTTTTGAATATCTTTAAAAATCACCTGACTATTGTCGATATCCTTTAGAGACTCTTCTAAAACTGGTTTTAAATTTCTATCTATTTCAAATGAATAAACTTTCTTACATGCTTTTGCAATTTCTCTAGTTAAAGTTCCAGCCCCTGGTCCTATTTCAACAACAATGTCATCTTTTGTTATTTTTGCATCTTGAACCATAGATCCTAAAAGATTTGTATCTGTAATAAAATTCTGTCCAAATTGTTTATTGAACCTGAAATTATTATCTTTTAAAATCTCTTTAACATTTCTCATTAACTATCTATTGCTGCCGTCTTCTTTAATTAGTTCTCTAATTCTTAAATCAGCGCCAACTTCCTTTGCAATTTCCTTTGCTCTAGCAATCTTTTCAGGGCCAATAGAATCTACAACAGAGAATACAACATGGCCTCCCTTCTTAACGCATGCCTTAGCAAAGTCTATCATTATTGTAAAACCATCTTCTTTATAAACAGACTTACAAATCTCTTGATAAGCTTCTGGTGTTACCTCATTTAAGCTGATACCTATGGTATCAATATTGTCTACCATTATTTGTGAGATATCTCTACCATTTATCTTGCTTCCATGTCCATTTGTATTGATTCTTGTTGGTTTTCCTTTTGAATGAACATATTCAGAAATTTTTTCTATAACATCAAGTCTATATGTTGGTTCTCCAAAACCACAGAAAACAACCTCTTTAAACTTGTTTAAATCGAATTTCTTTAATTCAAATAATACTTCATCAACAGTTGGCTCTCTATCTAACCATAAATCGCCATAGATATCGTTTTTATATGTTCTAACGCAAAATACACAATTATTTGTGCACTTGTTTGTTGCGTTAATATATAAACTATTTCCAACTTTATAAACTATTTCTTCCATTTTTTATTTTAACCTCTTAAACAATCTTCTAGTATTCTCGTTTGTTATATTCTCTACCTCTTTTACATCAATCTCTAGAACTTCAGCAATCTTTTTGGCAACAAAGTTTATATACTTTGGTTCATTTGTTTGACCTCTAAAAGGTGTTGGTGCCATATAAGGACAATCCGTTTCTAATAATAATCTATTCCTAGGTATTGTCTTTATAACATCTTCTTTCTTTGCATTCTTGAATGTTATAGCACCACCTAGTGCGTAATAACAATCAAACTGATTAAACTGCTTCACCATCTCACTAGATCCAGAATAACAGTGCAATAAAATACCATTTTTCAAATACTTGTCGTATTTTTTTAACATATTGTACGCGTCGTTATATGCATCTCTAACGTGCAGAACAACTGGCATTTCTAGTTCTATAGATAGCTTTAATTGTTTCTCAAAAGCATCAAGTTGTACGTCTCTTGGCTCCCCATCTTCAAAGTGGTAATCAAGGCCTATTTCACCTATACCAAGAACATGCTCATCTTTAGCCATTTCCCTATAGATATCAAGGACTTTATCGTCAACTTCTCTAGCATCCTCTGGATGTGTTCCAATAAGAGCGTATTGGTTTAACTCTATAGCCTGTTTTAGGGCCAATTTTGAAGATTCTAAACTTGCTCCAACAATTACGCAGCAATCGATATTGTCGTCCTTAAAAGACTCTACAATTCTTTTTGCCTCTGGCTCTAATCTCTCATCGTTCAAATGAGCATGCGAGTCTATAATCATTATCTAACCTCAGCACCTGCAGGCATGTCGGCACTTGGAGTAATTAATGCAAGTTTTCCATTTTCATCAGAAGCGCATAGAACCATACCTTCAGATAAAATACCACGAAGTTTAACTGGCTTTAGATTTGTTACAACAATAACACTTCTACCAACCATATCTTCTGGAGTATAGTACTTAGCAATACCTGATACTATTGTTCTTAATCTTCCTTCACCAAGATCAATTTTAGAACATAATAGTTTGTCAGCCTTTTCAACCTTTTGACATTCTACTACTTTACCAACTTTTAGTTGTACTTTCTCGAATTCTTCTATGCCTATTTCTGGCACTTTAACTACGTTATCACTTGTAGCAGCTTCTTGCTTTGCCTTTGCTGCTGCAACTTGTTCTTCTAAAATCTTATCCATAGCGGCTAATTCCTTATTAATATCTAATCTTGTGAAGATATTCTCTCCCTTAGATACTTTATTACCTGGATTCATTGTGCCAAACTTTAATCCATCAAAGCTTGTTAGTACACCATCTTCAACACCTAGCTTCTCAAAAATCTTTGCAGGTGATTTTGTTAAGAATGGTTGTAATATTGTTGCTACAATTCTTATACCTTCGCAAAGGTTATACATAACTGTAGATAATCTATCTTTGTTGCCTTCTTTGTTTAATGCCCATGGGGCAGTTTCATCGATATATTTATTTAATCTTCTTATAACTTTCCAAATAGATTCTAATGCTTCTGGAATATATAATTTTTCCATATTATCAGAAACTTCACCATACATTGAATCTATAGTGGCAATCAAATCATCATCAATAGCATCTTTAACATTTGGAGCAGGAATTTCTCCTCCAAAATATTGCTCTACCATTGCAACAGTTCTTGAAACCAAGTTACTTAAATCGTTACATAAATCGCCATTAATTCTCTTTAAGAATGCTTCATTTGTGTATGAACCATCTTGTCCAAACGAAACTTCTCTAAGCATGAAATATCTTAGTGAATCTACACCATAGTTATTACATAGAATGAATGGATCAACAATATTTCCCTTAGATTTTGACATCTTGTCGTTACCAAATAGTAACCAACCATGTCCATATACTTTCTTAGGCATTGGAATATCTAAAGCCATTAATAGTGCTGGCCAAATGATTGAGTGGAATCTAACAATTTCCTTTCCTACCATGTGAATATCTGCTGGCCAATATTTCTTAAATAATGAATCATCATCAGAGCCATAGCCTAGAGCTGTAATATAGTTTGTAAGAGCATCAATCCATACATATACAACATGCTTTGGATCAAATGGAACTTTAACACCCCAATCAAATGAAGTTCTTGAAACGCATAGGTCTTGTAAACCTGGTTTTAAGAAATTGTTTATCATTTCGTTTTGTCTTGTTGGTGGTTGTAAGAAATCTGGATTCTCTTCGATAAGCTTAATAATTCTATCTTGATATTTGCCCATCTTAAAGAAATAACTCTCTTCCTTCATTAATTGAACATCTCTACCACAATCTGGGCACTTGCCATCAACCAGTTGTGTTTTAGTCCAGAAAGATTCACAAGGTGTACAATACCAACCCTCATATGAAGACTTATAAATATCTCCTTGGTCATATAGTTTTTGGAATATCTTAGCAACAGCTTTTTCATGATAATCATCAGTTGTTCTAATGAATTTATCATACGAAATATCTAAAAGCTTCCATAAGTCTTTTAATTCATTAACAATACCATCAATATAATCTTTTACAGGAACTCCTGCTTCTTGAGAAACCTTTAAGATTTTTTGACCATGTTCATCTGTACCAGTTAGGTAGAAAACATCAAAACCTTGCATTCTCTTGAATCTTGCAATAGCATCACAAATAATTGTTGTATAGCAAGTACCGATATGCCAGTGACCTGATGGATAATATATAGGTGTTGTAATATAAAACTTTTTCTTCTCTTCCATTGTTATTTCCTCACAAACTAAAACTATTATACATTTTTATTTTTTATAACGCAAACGCACACGCGTTATATTAAGAAAGGCTGATGTAACAAACACCAGCCTTAATATTTGCATATTAAAGCCTAACTTCTATTGCATCATCATGTCTATAACTTGACATGCTTTTCTAACTGCCAAATCTGATTTAATTGGTAGCATTGTTGGAACTTCCTCATATGCCTTTGTTTCTGACAAATCTCTTGGATGGTACTTACCCTCACTAAGTTCTGCCAAATTTGGATCAATAGCAAGATATAATTTTAATGTTTTACCACCTAAAGCAATCTTTGCCATTAACTTTCTTCCTTGTCTAAAGGAAACACATCTTAATGAAACTCTTGATTTTAGCTTCTTATATGATAAAAGCTTAGCAACAAGCTTGTCATAATAAGACTTAGTTTCATCATCTACATTACTAATTCTTGTTTGAAAACTCTCTCTTTTCTTATATACCATGACTTTCTCTCCTAATCTTAACGCCATAATAAAATAACACCGGTACAAGATTATTGTCAAACAATTATGGCCGGTGTTTAATCTTATTTTAAGTTTAAATTAATTCTTAATATAAACTATATTCTGGATACATTAGGTGAATATAATCTACAATATCTTCTCTTTTTCCCTTATATGGGCCAGGATTTTCCATTTTTGTTGAAACAGTAGCGGTAGCCCAAAGTAGAGCTTTTTCCATTGTTTCGTTTTGTCTTTCAGTAATATATGCTGCGAAAGTTGTATCTCCTCTTCCTGATCTTCCAGATAAGTTTCTTGCTCTTATTGGACAAGAAGCAAATTCTTTTCCATCATACGCAATAACTTCTGTATTATGAGTAATAACTACCTCTTTTGCTCCCCATGAATGTAAAAGTTTTGCAGCTTCATATCTATCTTTAAGACCTGTTAAAATCTCTGCTTCTGCAGCATCTGTCTTTAGGTAATCAATATAAGGCAAGATTTCCTTCTTTTCTGCCCAATCTTCAAAATACATTTCGCCTGTATCTCTATTTGCATGTCTAAGTAGCGCTTGAACATCTACAGCAACTTTACCTTTTTTACTTGCCCATTTAATAATTTCTCCATCGAAATCTCCATAGATTAATCCAGCAAAATGGTAGATATTAGTATCGAAATCTTTAATATCTTCAATCTTGAAAGAATCTCCTTGGCCAATACACGTACAAGCTCTTCTTTCCTTATCTGCAGTGAAATACTTATTCCTAATAGATGTGGATTCTGTAGATG
>DFIJ01000079.1:1244-6545 GCA_002372775.1 Christensenella sp. UBA3700 | reverse complement strand
TTTTAGGTTTTCGAACAGCCCCTTAGTTTTACATCATATCTTCAGGATTTAATTTTGGACCATCACCGGCAAATCCTTGCAATTCATTCATTAAATCGCTTGGGAATCCGCCCATTTGATCTTCTGGTGGAATATCATCATCTGAGAATTCATCAAAATTTGTTACAACATCATTTGCTGGCATTAATTTTGAAGATTCTTTCTTTTGTTCTTCTACCTTATCCTCTGCCTTATTTAACATTTCTACATGTTCAACTTCATAGAATGTCATTAAATTCTTTTGCCATTCATAATATAAGTCACCGATTTCACCGCTTCTGTTCTTTAATACTTTAGCAGTTACACCGATTCTATTATCATCTTCAACAGATAACGCGAAATCACCCTTTCCTAAGAAGATAATCATATCGGCGTCTTGTTCGATAGCGCCTGATTCTCTTAAGTCTGACATTCTTGGTTCTCTTTCTTTACCATCATTAGAACCATCACCTTTTTCGATATCACGTGATGTTTGAGAAAGTACTATAACTGGAACTTCTAATTCCTTTGCCATAATCTTAACCATACGTGAGATTTCTGTCATTAATTCATAACGGCCACGTCTTGAATCACCACCAATTAATTGCATATGGTCGATGATAATTAAATCAAGTCTGCCTTCTTTTGCTTTTAATCTTCTAGATCTTAAGAAAATATCACTTGCAGATACACCAGATGAATCATCAATAAACATTTTGCTATTAGCAAATTGTTTTTTAGATTTAACTAATGTTGTATATTCTTCACCAGTTAAAGCCGTAATTGCACCAATCTTCTTTCCATCAATACCTGTATATGTAGCAAGTAATCTCTTAACAAGTTCTTCTGCTGCCATTTCTAGGTTGAATACAGCAACTACTTTGTTTGAATCATTTCTAACTACGTTAGCTGCAATGTTCATAGCAAACGATGTTTTACCATAACCTGGTCTTGCTGCAAGAACTATCATTTGTCCTGGCAAGAAACCACCGTTTGACATTCTATCTAAGAATTTAAATCCTGTTTCAAGACCTTTAGTCTTTTTAGTTGGATCATTAAAAATCTCAGAGATGTTATTAATAACATCATCTGCAGTTTCAAAAACTGGTCTTAATTCCTTCTTGATTGAATTTGTTGTTACACTATAAATCGAATTTTGAGCATAAGTTACAACTGCATCTGCATCTTCATTATTGAATGCTTTTTCATTAATTGTGTCAGCAATTGTAATGATATTTCTTAATTGAGCGTATTTTTGAAGTTGGCCAATATCTTGTTCTAATGTAGCAGAAGAAATTGCACTATCTGCAACTTCCAATAAATATGAGAATCCTCCGATTTTTTCTTTAACATCTTCTGTCATTCCAGAGATTAAAGAAGTTGAATCAAATGGAAGACCAGACATTAGTCTCTTATGGATTTCATCAAATATTGTTTTATTTCTTGTGCTGTAGAAAAACTCTTTTGAAATACTTCCTAAGAACTCATCAGCTGCTTCTGGATCAGCCATTAAAGCACCCAGCACTTGCATTTCTACAATATTGCTATTTGGTAAAACTCTATTCCTAGTAGGTAGTGGCTTTTCTTGTTTTTCCTTTTTATCGCTCATTATCCCCTCTCAAAAAACCGATAGTGCTTCAATTATATTATTTAGACTTTGTCTAAGTCAATAGAGGACGGCTAGTCCATCTTTTTTAATTCTTCTAATGTCTCTTTGTAGAAATCAAAAGCCTTCCTATATGGAGCATCTGATGTTAAATCCACATTAACAAGTTTTAGTATTTCTACTGGTGGCATACTACCACCTGCAGATAAGAATTTCTTGTAATTCTTTACTGCTTCTTCTCCATCTTCAAGAATATATTTCGCAATACATACAGCGGAAATTAATCCTGTAGAATACTTATAAACGTAGAATGAGTTGTAGAAATGAGGTATTCTTGCCCATTCATATTTGATTAACTCATCAGAAACAACATCGTTGCCATAATACTTCTTATTTAATTCGTAATAAGTTTCATTTAAAGTATCTGGAGTTAATGGAATATCCTTTTCAACAAGTTCATGAGCCTTTACTTCAAACTCAGCAAATTGAGCTTGTCTAAATACTGTTGTTCTAAACATGTTTAGAAGATAACTTAAAAGATATTTTTTATAGTCACCTTGTGCATCTTTTAATAGATATAAAACAAGCAAAGTTTCATTTACTGTAGATGCTACTTCAGCAACAAATATTTCATATCCAGCCTTAGCATATGGTTGGTTTTTATTAGAATAATAAGTGTGCATTGAGTGACCAAGTTCATGAGCAATAGTAAACACTTCATTTAAAACTGGTTGATAATTTAAAAGAACGTATGGATGAGTCCCAAAACTACCCCAGCTATATGCACCACTTCTCTTATTCTTATTCTCATAAACATCAATCCAACCGCTATTAAAAGCAGTTAACAATAAATTATGATATTCCTCTCCAAGTGGAGCTAAAGCATCTAAAACAATTTGTTTTGCTTCTTCGTACTCAATGTTTTTATCTACATTCTTAACTAGAGGCATATGTAAATCATACATATGTAACTCATCATACTTAAGAGTGTCTTTTCTGTATTTCATATAATCATGAAGCATAGGTAAACTATTATGCACGTTCTCAATAAGCTTTTTATAAACGCTCATTGGTACATTCTCTCTAGATGTTGCCCTATCTAAACATGATTCGTATTTTCTAACTGTAGCATAGAAATTATCTTTTTCAATATTGCCTTTGTATAAAGTTGAGATAACATCTATATTTTGTTTATACGCAGAAAACATAGATTCAAAAGCCTTCTTTCTTTCCTCTCTTGAACCTATTTGCATATATAAGCCATAAATGCCATGAGAAAGTTTAATTGTCTCTCCCTTGTCATTTACAAAATCATCGAATTTAACATCTGCATCATCAAACATTGAGAAGGCTTCTTGGAATAATTCTGTAAACCTTCCTGATCTTGCAAGTATTAATTCTTCTTGTGTAGATAATGTGTGAATTTTGTCTTTAGCTAAAAGTTCTAAAGAATAACTATAATCGCTAAATTGTTTATCTCTAGATAAAGATAATAAATATTCTTCTGAATTCTTTGTAAGTTCAGGTCTTATGAAGGCTGTTTTTGTTGAAATATCTACAGATAAAGATTCTACTTGAGCAACCATCTTTTTGTACATATTTACAGTACAATCTTGATCAAGTCTCATCTTTGCATATACAAACAACTTTTCGATAATGCAAAATACTTCATCTTCAAGTTTTAGACATGCAAAGATGTTGTCTTTATCTTCAAATAGTTTTCCTTGAAAAGTCGAGAAGTTTTTAGATAGGTCTTTGGCTTTTTCGAAGTCAGCATTCCATAAGGATTCTGTTTCATATATATCTTCTAATTTCCATTTAAACTTGTTATCTATTTCTGACCTTTCTCTAACCTTCATAATTCCCTCAGTTTTTTATATTAGTTTGTAGATGGTAATAATAAGTCTCCATCCTTAATCTTTCCAAGCTTTCTTAATAGATAGCATACAGCCCAACTAATAACACCTGGTAATACGAACATTAATAGTATAACACCAATCCATGTTAATGCAGTAGCTTCTGTATTAGCAAAAATATCTATTACGCCAACAAGTCCGCTTGTTCCCATACCGCCGCCTGTAGAACCACAGTTTAATTTAAATAAACATGTAGATAAAGGACCGCAAATTGCTGAAGCAACAATTGGTGGAACAAATGTCCAACCATTCTTCATAATGTTTGGAATTTGTAACATTGATGTTCCTAAACCTTGTGATACAAGACCAGACCATTTGTTTTCTTTAAATGACATTACTGCAAATCCAACCATTTGACATGCACATCCAACAGTTGCTGCACCACCTGCAAGTAACATAGCAGCTTCATTTCCTGCAGATACGTTACTAGCAACAGCTATCCATATAGCAGCTGATGATGTTGGCATTGTTAATAGAATACCTACTACAACAGCAATGAATATTCCCATAAAGAAAGGTGTTATTTCTGTGGCTTTTGCAATTAAATCGCCAAGTAATTTTACAAGTTCAATGAATGGCCATGCAAGATACATACCAGCAATAGATAAAACCATCATTCCAAGAGGAATAAGGATAATATCGAATTTAGTCTTTCCTGCATATAAAGATGCTATTTCTATTGCAAATAAAGCAACTACATAAGAACCAATTGGATTTCCAGGTAAACCGACTGCCAAAGCAAAGTCTGAGCCAATAATCTTATCTGAGAACGCACCTACCATACCAGCAAAAATAGCTGAGAAAATAACTAGTGGCTTTGCTTTTAATTTATAAGCAATACCAGCGCCAATTCCAGCGCCCATTAATGTCTTAGCTATTGCACCTATAGTGTTTACGATGTAGAAAATCTTTGAGTCAGCATCAAACAGTTTGGCTATTGTGCATAAGATTGTTCCAGCAATTAGTGTAGCAAACAATCCAAGTGCCATTCCAGTGAATGCGTCGATGAACCATCTCTTACTAAGTTTTTTTGTGATTGCCCATGCCTTTTGCATTGGGGTTTGTGGGTTTAAAACTACTTCTTCCACTTTGGATATTTGTTGATTCTCTTGCTCAACAGTTCGAATTTGTTCTTCCATTTCGAACCTCCCAAAGTTTATTATTTTTTTCTTCTTTTTTAACGCAATAATTATATAGATTATATTTATATAAGTCAAAGAAAAAATGACACCCTATAAAAGAGTGCCATTTACTATATTTTCATGATTAAAATTAGAACAACATAAATCTAAACATATACGATGCTTTTTCTGTTCCATAGAATAATGCTCTTCCTCTTCTGATAAAAACATACTTATCATCGGCAGAATCTTTATCTTGCTCGTATTGTTTTTTTGCTTCATCTTCTGATGCATAGAAGCCAATAATACCCCACTCAGCATCCTTTGTTGCTTGTGCAACTAAGAAATTATCCACTGTAGGCTTATTTGAATCATCAAATTTCCATACATAAAGTAGTTTTCCAACTAAATCACTTTCATCTGTCTCATAACCTGCTAAATTTTCGTAATCCCATTCCATTCTATTTCTATTTGGAACAAAGAAAAACAAATCATATACAACACCACCAATAATAGCAACTAATACAATTACAGCTATTATTGCTCTTAATCCACTTCCATTTCTTCTTCTACGTCTTGACATAATACAAATCTCCTAATAGTGACATTATACTAACCCCGCTCTCATTTTGCAAAAAAA
>DFIJ01000079.1:0-1120 GCA_002372775.1 Christensenella sp. UBA3700 | reverse complement strand
CCTTCTGAATCAATATATGCACCTGTAAATGATGAAGCAGATGATTTATCGTCACTTGTAACTGTGAATACTACTGGCTTATTACCATTATCATCCTTATCGCCGATTTCATAAGTACCTTCAATATCTTTTGTAACCTTAGCGCCTAAAACTGTTGTTTCAAGGTGAGCTACGAACTTGCCGCCAATCTTTAACTTAACATAGCTATCGCCATTAACATACTTACCTGTATCACAAGCTGTTAAAGCACATACTAATGTAGCAATCATGATAACTGCTACTACTGCAACTAACACTCTCTTAGATGTTTTCATATCTAAAACCCTCCGTAAAATTTTTGTAATATTATTATATATTAATAATTATCAAATAGTTAAACAAATTTCTAGCATGAATTGTAAATTTTTTACCACCAATAAGAGTATTCTAGTTGTCTTTATTTTTTACTTTAACAATAGATGGCGATTTATAAGTTTCCTCTTTAATTTTACCCTCTCTCTTTAGTTTAAATTTTTCCTTTGTTGAGAATAAGACAGAGATTGTAATTAAGGCTGCAGTCAAAGCAGCAAGTATGATGTAAAACTTCACATCATTCAAGATATCTGAATTGAAAACTTCTGCAGATAAAATGTAACCTAACATAGTTAAATTATACATCCCACTATTACTATTAGTAAATATATAATTTGTGCAAAATTGATATGTTGCGCATAATATTTAAAAAATATATAATAAAAATGTTAAAGATTACGCAAAAAGGGGTTATCTTATGAATATCACTAAAGAAAAGAGATCTGAATCCGTTGAATATATTCAATCGGAAATCAAACACATCATAACAGAATATGAGCCTCGTGTTCCAGGTTCTAAGGGAGAGAATCAAGCACTAGATCATATGGCAGAAGAACTATCTGGCTTATGCGGAAAGCAAAACGTTGTAAAGCAAACATTTAAAGTTGCACCTCGTGCTTTCTTCGGTTGGACTTATTTCACTTCTATTTTCACAATGCTTGGTAATGCAATTTATTATATGACTCCAATATTCTCTATATTATGTTATATAATTGCTATCGTTCCTATGTTTATGGAATTCGTATTCTATAAACCATTTATTGATCCA
>DFIJ01000168.1 GCA_002372775.1 Christensenella sp. UBA3700 | reverse complement strand
TGTACGACTTGTATTTGCTCCTACGAATCTTTCCTTTAATACCAAGTTCTTGCATTAACTTAAGAACTGTTTTGTGGTTAATGGCAAAGCCATTATCTCTAAGATCTAGTAGGATTCTACGGTATCCATATCTTCCTTTATTTGCATTAAATATTCTTAATATCTCTTCTTTCTCAGTTATATACTTATCTACTTCAATTCTCTTGAAGTGGTAGTAATATGTACTCCTAGATAGACCAGATATTTCAAGAAGCACATCTATTTTGTATTTTTGCCTTAATTCATTAATTGCAGCTACTGTTTTCTTCGTGCTGCCTTTCGTGCTTCTTCCTCTCGAATTAAGGCATCTAATTTTTTTAAGTATTCGTTCTCGGCTTCTAAATACTCAAGTCTTTCTTTTAACCTTTGGTTCTCAGCTATTAAATCATCTTTGATCTCTGGCTTAACCTTTGGTTTCCTTCCTTTTCTAACTCCACTCATTTTGCTTGCTCGTCCTCTTCGTTCTTTTGCGAGCCCTTCAAATCCTTCTTCTAGGTAAATACGTTCCCAGCATTTTACCATACCCCTAGGTCCACCAATATCTGGATTCCCTAAAGCATATTTACGTACGACTTCATGGTAACTTAAGCTGTTTTCTCGCATATCCATTATAACGGATAATTTGAACTCAGGACTATAATGTCTTAGCTTTTGTCCCTTCTTTGCCATAAAAATATGCACCTCCTTGTTGTCCAACAATTGGGGTGCATATCAATTTTGAGGGCCATTTTTGTTTATAAGAAATAACTTTACAATTCTATACGCCTTTTTGCTTGAAGCATCCCGCGTGCATATGCTATTATATATGCGTTGAAACTTTAAGATAGTCCAGAGAGGCTAACAAGATTACCAGTTGTATATTTTTTACGCATGCTAGTTTTCTAGTCCAGTCTTTATGGAACAGAAAACTTATTTTTTTATTAGAGGTGCTTTATGCGTGGATTACTTACATTAAAAGATTTATCCGTAGAAAAGATTATTGAACTTATCAAATATGCAGAAAAGCTTAAGAAAGGTTATAGAATTTCTTATCCAGACAAGAAAATCGCTACATTATTCTTTGAAAACTCAACAAGAACTCAATATTCATTCCAAGTAGCTATGATGAATTTAGGAATTAAAGTCGTAGACTTTGATACTCAATTATCTAGTATTGCTAAAGGTGAATCACTATACGATACAGTAAGAACTTTTGAAGCTCTTGGAGTTGATGGCGTTGTTATAAGACATAGCCAAGACGAATACTTTAAAGAACTTGAAACAATCAAGATTCCTATCTTTAACGGCGGTGATGGTAAGTCAAACCACCCTACTCAATCTCTTCTAGACTTAATGACAATCCATGAAGAATTTGGAAAATTCGAAGGTTTAAAGGTTTGTATGGTTGGAGATATCTCTCACTCAAGAGTAGCTCATACAAATATCGAAATAATGAGAAGACTTGGTATGGATGTATATATCTCTGGTCCTGAAGAATTCAATGATCATTCAGCTCCTTGGATTTCACTTGATGAAGCTTGCAAAACAATGGATGTTGTAATGCTACTTAGAGTTCAATTTGAAAGACACCAAGAAAAGATGAAAATCTCAGTTGAAGAATATCATCAAAAATATGGCATGACAGTTGAAAGAATGCAATCAATGAAGGAAAAAGCAATTATTATGCACCCAGCCCCAATCAACAGAGGTGTTGAAATCGCTGACGAAGTAGCAGAATGCGAAAAGAGCAGAATTTATAAGCAAATGACAAACGGCGTATACATTCGTATGGCTGTTATATCAGACGCATTGGATGGTAACTTATGATTTTAATAAAGAACGGAAGCATTATTAGAGACAACGAATTAGTAAAAAGAGACATCTTAATTGATGGAGATATTATTGCCAAGATTGCCCCATCAATTGAAGCAAATGTAGAAACAATTGATGCTACGGGTTGTCTTGTAATGCCAGGCGCAGTTGATGTACACGTTCATTTTAGAGAACCAGGTTTCGAAAAGAAAGAAACTATTTATACAGGCTCAAGAGCTGCAGCAAAAGGCGGTGTTACAACAGTTATGCCAATGCCAAACTTAAACCCTTGCCCAGATAATGTTGAAGCTATTGAATTACAAAAGAAAATTATAGATAAAGACTCTATCGTTAGAGCTTTCCCTTATGCTAGCGTATCTGTAGGAGAAGGAGATGAAAAGTTATCTGATATAGATAATTTCCATCAAATGGTAACAGCAATTACAGACGATGGTAGAGGCGTTAATAATATCGAACTTTTAAAAGAAGCTATGAGACTTGCTAAAAAGTATGACCTTGTTATTGCATCTCATGCTGAAGATTTAGTTGATGGATATAAGCCACAAGGAGAATATGTAGCAGTAAGACGTGAGGTTGAACTTGCAAAAGAAATCGGATGTAAATATCACTTCTGTCATATGTCTACAAAAGAATCTTTTGAGGCTATTAGAAAAGCTCAACAAGAAGGATATACAAACATCACTTGTGAAGTTGCTCCACACCACTTAATTTTAAACGAAACAATGATTAAAGATGCTAACTGGAAGATGAATCCTCCACTTAGATCTGAAGAAAATAGATTGGAAACAATTAAGGCTTTACTTGATGGTACAGCTTGTATGGTTGCATCAGACCATGCCCCACATACAGAAGAAGAAAAATCTAGAGAGTATGATAAATGTCCAAATGGCATTTTGGGGGTTGAGACAATGCTTCCAATCATCTATACTTACTTTGTAAGAACTAAAAAAATCAGCTTAGATAGATTCCTAGATATTATGGTTAACAACCCATGCAAGGTATTCAAATTACCAAAGCATTCTATATCTGTAGCATCTGTTGCAGATATTGCTATTCTAGACATCGAGCATGAGCACACATATACAAAAGAAGAGATAGTCTCTAAAGGTAAAAATTCACCATATATTGGTATGTCATTCTACGGATTCCCTAAATACACACTAGTAAATGGTCAAATAGTATACAAACAATAAGGAGAGAACATGGAAAGAAAATTAGTACTTGAAAATGGGAGAGAGTTTATCGGTACAAGTTTTGGTTCAACAAACGAAGCTATAGCTGAGCTTGTGTATAACACAGCCGTTGTTGGTTACCAAGAAACATTGTCTGACCCATCTAACTGCCAACAAATTATTTGTATGGCATATCCAGTAATCGGAAACTATGGTTTAACAGATGAAGATTATGAATCTAGAAACATCACAGTTTCAGGCATTATCGTTAGAGAATACAACGATGATCCATCAAACTTTAGATATACTCACAAGCTTGGTGAAGTTATGGAAGAAGATGGCGTTCCTGGCATCCAAGGAATCGATACGAGAGAAATTGTTAGAATCCTAAGAGATGAAGGTTCTATGAAAGCTATTATCTGTGACGCAACAGTATCTACTAAAGATGCACTTGCAAAGATTAAAGCTTATGAAACTCCAAAGAATATGGTTGAAGTTATTTCAACAAAGAAGATGTGGATGAGCAGAACATTCAACCCTACTTACAATGTAGTGCTAATTGACTGTGGAATTAAGAAGAGCCTAGTTAAGATGCTAAACAATGTAGGATGTAATGTTGTTGTACTTCCATATAATTCAACAAAGGAAGATATCTTAAAGTACAA
>DFIJ01000048.1 GCA_002372775.1 Christensenella sp. UBA3700 | reverse complement strand
TTGGAGTTGAACTTGTTTCATAAGCACTGCCACCATGACCGCCTATGAATTGATCATTAGAATTATGGCCAGAAATAGTTATAGTTCCTTGTCCATCAATTGCTCTACCGCCATTTCCGCCAACTTCTTTATTGATTGTAACACCTGAAACTACTTCACCAGAGGCATCGCCACCATTTCCACCAACAATTTTTACTTTGCTGTTGCTTGAAATTACCATAGAGCGATTGCTTCCCTTAAAATAAATGCCAGCGCCTCCATTTCCTCCTATTACTGTAGAATATGAACTATTTGTACCATAGCAAATTTTGCTCGTTTGAATACCATCAGCCCCATACACTTCTAAATTACTATTATTAACGTACAGATTACCATTGATATTCATTCCAGCAGCCCCGTTTGGAAGTTGGTAAGACACACTTGATAATGCAGCTTCACATCCATATACCTTTAAAGTATCACCTGTGATTGTGAGGTTTTTGGCTTTTATTGTTGCATCTGAGCCTTGATTTGGATTTTGTTTAAGAGATAATAAAACATTTGTGCCAACATTGTGAATTGTTAAATCAGAACAACTACTAGCATCGATGATATACGCATTATCACGTATTCTCACATTATCTAAAGTAATAATTAAAGGAGTAGTTCTATAATTAACATCAATCTTACAATCCAAAGTATAAAGAGCGCTAGAACCTTTTCCTAAGAAGTAAACTTCATCAACATCCGAAGTTATAGTAAAACTGCAATTAACTAAAATACCAGGATTAGTCAAGTCAACAACTACAACACCAGCTTGATTGACTGCATATGCTCCTGTTTGATTTTTAATAGTTACAATTGTTCTACTCCATTGTGCTGTTAAAGTATATGAGTGAGTTTTATTTGTTATTTTATTATTGCTAATAATATTATCATTTTGATCTTTCCAGCCAGCAAAGTTATATCCATGCTTCGTTGGAGTTGGAAGAGTAATATCACTAGATTCACACGTGAAAGTAGAAGGATATGAGCCTAATATTTCTCCACCATTTGCATCTAATTCTAACGAGTAATTAATTGGGCTCCATTGAGCAACAGCAACGCCATCGCCAACAACTTCCCACTTAATTGAATTTTGGTATAACGAACCATTTATTAACCAACCAGTAAACTCATAATTAGCTCTTGTTGGTATAGGCAATGTGTTATTTGACCCGTAAGTTACAGTTGTTGAACCATTAGATGCTCCCGCATAGTTATAGTTTAAAACTAAATTATAACCAATGCCATACCATCTTTGGTAAATAGTTTTAGAATAGTCATGATTAGTATAAACCCACTGATGAACATAGGTGCTATTATCTGACCAGCCACTATATGTATATCCTGGTCTTTCTGTGTCATATTCAGTTGGCCTTATTATTTCATCACCATATACATACTCTCTACTGTCAGTAACAATCACTCCATCTAAATAGTATTCGAATGTAATAGTATAAGTTTTTTCTTCAACTACTGGTGTTAAAACATATACGCATTTATGTTCACCTAAATCTGGAACATAATTATAATCTAGCAAGTTTAGTCCGTTAGGGTCAGCTAAACCAATAACATTAATAGTAGGATCTTCTAGTTTATCTGCAAAACCATAAAGCCAATTGTTTTTAATGAAGTATGACCCATATGATGTATATTTAATGGTATCGCTTAAATAATATCCATTCGTCCAATAAGTATGGCCATTGTATTCTATTCTAATTTCATACTCTTCAGTTTCAAGCACTGCAGTAAGAGCAACATAATCATCCCAACCATAATATGTGGAATTCTCGTCAATTACATTGTTGTCTTTATCAACCCAATATAAGAAATGCTTTCCTGTTACGTTTGGCTCAGAATCTATAGCATCTAGATACTTTTGTCCATCACTAATTTGAGTAACACTAGTATTTCCTACTGAATTATTAAGTCTTAATTCTGTAGTAAACACTTCAACACTATTCTTATAGCTTCCAAGTCTTGAACTAGATCTGAAACTATCATAACAGTCATGTTGAACATATAACACAAAATCACTTGGTGTATAAGAGAATTGATAGAAAGCAAATACAGATACATCAGTAAATTTACATATTACTGTATGTAATGATGTACATCTATAGAACGCTCCTGTACCAATAGAAGTTACACTTTCAGGAATAATCACCTTCTCTACATTACTATTCCAAAAAGCACCTGCTTCAATCTTAGTAATAGTAGAAGGTAACTCTACATATCTGGCATTTGAGCCAGTAAATGCATTTATACCTAAAGTTGTAGCATCAGTTGGGAAATCGCTTGCGGATAAACTTTGAGCGCTACCAGTATACTTAGTAATCTTATTCCCCGATACTGTAAATGTGGAATTAGAGCCTGCTGCTTCCACGATTGAAATTCCTTCATCAATCTCAAACGATTGATCCGGACTTTGATTGCTGATAATTGCTATTGGAATTACTAAAATCGCAATAACAACTAACGTTAAAAAAAGTTTTTTCATTGGATAACCTCCATTCTAGTATATTTAATCAAACTCATACTCACGTATGAATTGGATTATCCCTTTATGCGTTTGGCGATCGTAAGAAAAAATTAATTTAAAAAAATGATTAATTTAAACCCTCACCCAATGGCATTATATCATTTCTAAATTAATATAACACAACAAAATCGACAAAATTTATGATTCTGTCGATTTCAGATATCCTATAAATACTTAATTACTTTGTAATTATATCTAAAAGATGTGAACTAGCACCAAGCATGTCTGGTCTTTCACAAATGGATAGATGATATTTTAAAAATTCGTTAAATTCCTCTTCAGATAATTTGTTAAGAGGAGTTCTTATATAATCACTTGCACCATCAGATGCAATAATCTTAATTCTTGTTAAATCAGTCTTTTTATTAAACTCGTTTATATCTTCTAGTCTAACCATTGAATATAAATCGCCATCTTGGGCTACAATATGGTAATTCTCATCAATTTGACCATTTGCCTTACTTTCTAAAATATGTTGCTTTAAAAAGCCGTATGTTAAGACAGCGTAGTCATTCATATAATAACTAACAAGTATTGTACCGCCTTTCTTTGTAACTCTCTTAGCCTCAGACAATGCTTTTAGTTTTTCTTCTTCTTTTAAAAGGTG
>DFIJ01000144.1 GCA_002372775.1 Christensenella sp. UBA3700 | reverse complement strand
TATTGAATATCAACGATCAGCTGGAGGAGGCGGAAGCGGAAGTGCAGGAATATTTAATTATACTATAACTCCACTTTCATATGATCTTACAGTTCCTATAAATGTATTAGAAGTAAATAATTCATCTATTAAACATAATAATCATCCTTTAGCCTATAGTGAGACAGAAAATTCAATTTCATTTAATTGAGATCCTACCGAACAAATATTTACTATTTATTCAGATAATACTCCAATAATTCAAATAAAGAAGCAAGAAAATTAAAGATTCTTGCTTCTTTATTTTTAAGGACAAATCATATTAAATATTCTTATTTAAAAATTAAATAATATAGAAAAATAAGAAGGAGGGATAAGGGATATGGCAGAAATTTTAGGAAATTATGTAAAATTTGTTCGTGGGACACAAAGTCTATATAATGGCCTCGCTAATAAAGATCAAGATACTTTATATTTTATTAGTGAAACTAATTCTGATACTGGAAAATTATATCTTGGTAATAAATTAATTTCAGGCTCTGCTTCTAATCCAAGCGGAAATATTACAATTAATGATGTTCCAATAATTATTAATAATGAATCCTTGGCTGATGGTGATTTGCTGGTTTATGATCCTACTGGCGGTGAAAATGGCGAAGAAGCATGGGTTAATAAACCAATTGCAGAAGCTTTACAAATTCCCGTTATGGTTGGAGCGACTGCAAGTACAGATGGTGTGAGTGGATTAGTTCCAATCCCAACCGCAGGAAATCAACTTAAATTTTTAAGAGGAGATGGAACTTGAGCAACAGTAACTGCCGAAATGTCAGCAGAAGATAGGGCAGATATTTCTCAGCTTCAATCTCAAGTTGCTACATTAATTGGTACAGATGCAAATAAATCTGTAGCAACTATTGTTACGGAAAAAGTTGCAGAACTTTTAATTCCGGAAGATCGAAAAGCAGATTTAGATACTTTACAAGAAATTGCAGAATGAATTCAAAATCATCCTGACGATGCCGCGGCGATGAATTCTAATATTACCATTTTGCAAAATAAAGTAAGTAATTTAGAAGATCTTCTTAATGGAACAGAACAAACAAGCGGATTAGAAGCAAGAGTTTCTAATCTTGAAACCACTATAGGTACATTTACTCCAGTGCCTGGTAAGTATGTAGATGTTGGTTCAGCAATTGCATCCTTTAATTCTACAATTACTGAAATGAATGATAGACTTAGATGGCATGATTTGACAACTGATGGGGAGTAAATAAAAAAAGAAAGGAGATTTAAAAAATGGCTAATAATCCAAGTAATTTAATTCAATTTAAACGCGGCTCAATGGCTCAATTAGAGACATTGATGAATAACAAAACTGGTATTGATGGTACATTTTATTTAACTGTTGATGATGATACCAGCGGCAGTAATAATCCTAGTAAGTCATCACGATTATTCGTTGGTCGTGCAGATGGATCAATTGTTCCTGTTAATCAGGGTATTATTACAGTTCAAAATATTGGCGATTTAACTGAAAATATCACTGGTAAATGGCACGCTGGTGATTATGCTTATGTATTATCTGATAATATTCTGGCTATTTATGATGGTCATGTTTGGAAACAAATAAATAGCATTGGTAGTGATACTTATGTTACAGATTTTACTCAAAATGTTGAAGCAACCAGCAATACTGCAACAATTAATACACAAGTAAGTCAAAACAACAATCAAACAGCAAAACAAAGTGCAGTTAAAATTGCTGGTACAAATGGAGTTACTGTAACCGCAGATAACACTACTAAAACTATTACGGTAGCAGGAGATCCTTATACTTTAAGCTCAAATGCACCAACAAGTAATGCAACAACTATTCATTTAAAGCATGGCGCAAGTGGCACGACTGATGCTGGTACAATTTCAGTAAGTAGTGCATCAGATGGAAAAAATATTCGTATTACCAATTCTGATGCTAATAATATTCAATTAGAAGCGCCAGTAGTAAATGCTGTTGATATTAACAGTTATGATGCTACTCATACCGCACAAATAAATGGAAATACAGTTAATTCTGGTTTTATTGTGCAAGTAGGAGATAGCCATGGCAATACAGCAGCAGAAGCATTTGATCCAACTATCACTTATGGAGAAGATGGGGATCAAGTTGTTCACTTCTTAAATGGCAATGCAACTTTAAATGTTTATACAAAAGCAGAAATTGATGAAAAAGAATTAGCTTTAAATGGCTTAACTTATAGAGGAACTGTTGGTACTGAAGGAGCAAAATCAAGCATCAGTGCATATGGTGACCTACATAATGGCGATATGTTCATGGTTGCTGGTTCTGCTTATGAGTATGCTTCTGGATCAACTGCACAGCCAGGAGATTTAATTATTGTCAAGGGTGCAGAGGATATTAATGGAGTTGTTAGAACACCATCCTATGATGTTGTTCCTTCTGGTAATGATACTGATACTTACTATGTTGGAAATACTAATACTCATCAATGGGGTATTAATGTTGCTAGCGGTGGACGTACAAATGCTGAAAATTTAGGTTCTATTAAACTTACAGAAGGTACTGCAATTACTTTAACAGATACTGAAGCAGCAAATGCTGGCCCAAATAAGCAAATTCAAGTTTCACATGCTAATGTAAATAATCAGACAATTAGTTATACTGGAGCAGATGTAACAAAAGATATCCAGGGTGGTACAGAGCAGCAAACATTTACTGCAATTGCTGGTATTACTGTTAATCAACAAGGTCACGTAACTAATGTTACAACAAATACCTTAACTTTACCAAAAGAAATCTATGCTACAGATGTTAACGGTATAAGAGATGTTCTTACAGCAGATACTGTTGTAGATAGTCAAAATAATACACGTAATACACATACTGGTACTGGAGCAAAGAACTCAGTTTCTGTTACAACAGGAATTCAGTTAACAAGAAATAATGGCGTTAACACTACTGAACAAACAGCAAAATTCTCAATGAGTTCAGATAATTTAACTATTACTGCAAATACTACTAATCAAGATGTAAAGATGAATTTTGTTTGGGGAACATTCTAGTTTAAGGACAAAATAGGACAATAAAACTTTCTTATCCTTTAGTTTATCTGAAGGATAATATAATAAGGGAGAAGGTATATCATCCTTCTCCCTTATTTTTATATTTAGGAAAGAAAGGAGAATTTATATGGCTGATAAAATTAAGTTTTGACCTATCAGAGGCACAGAAGCGCAAATTTTAGATGAAAATATTTGCCCTTATTATGATGGTAAAATTTATTTTGCAACAGATACAAATAAGATTTATCTTGATGCAAACGGAACAAAACATCTAATGGGCGGCGGTAGTTCTGGAATTATTTATGCGAATGGTTCTGATGCTCAAATAACAAAAACTTCAGCAGATGAAACAGATTTTAATTATACTATTGCTTTAGCAGCATTAGATAATTCATCAGTTTCTCCAAAAGAAGATGATTTAATTCTAAATTCTGATGGAAGATTTTTTAGAGTTACAGGTTATAATTCTTCAACTCAGTCAATTAGCGCCATATTGCTTGCGGTTAGTGGTACTGGCGAAGGTGGTGGAGGCGGTGGCTCATCTTTTAAAAGAAGATTTACTTTAAATTTAGAAAAGCCAAATCCATCAACACTAATCAACGGACAAAATTTTAGAATTTATTTTACCGTTAACTCTGCAATTGATGCTAATGACTTTGTATTAGATGAAGATTTTGTAGTTTATATTACATTGGCTGAAAAGGTAGCTGGAACATCAAATAGTTATATTAATTATTATTCTAGTCAAAAAGATGTTACAAATGAAACTCGTTCTTATTTTGATATTAGCGAATTCTTAAGAGAATCTACAACTACAAGAATTACTATTTATGCAAAAGGTATTGAAAATGGTACGAGTAAAGAATATAGTACTGATGTTACTACTACAGCATTAACTTTAAATAATTCTGCAAGTTTTTCTAATTTAAGTTTATTTGCATCTAATAGTGTTAATTTATCTTGTGAAGCTATTGGTAGAATGGATAAAATATTAAATTTCTATTTTGATGGAGATCTTGTTGAAAGCAGACATTTATCGGCAACAGCAACAGAAACACAAACTTATAAAGTATCTCCAGAATTGGCAACGCAAGGATCTCATACTGTTAGAATTACTTTAAGTCAAGCTAGAATTAATACAACAACAGAAGAATGAGAAATTCTTACAACTTTAGAACCTCTTGAGTTTGAAGTTGCAGTTTATGATAACAATTCAGAAAATTTAACTCCTATTATTTGATTAGGAAATTATCAAAATGAATATTATAATTATGATAATATTCAGATTCCATTTATGGTTTATAATCCAGCATCTCCTGCAAGCGCAATAGTTCATTTAAAGAAAAACGGACAAGATATTGCGGGTTCTCCAAGAACCATTGAAACAGATGTCGCAAATTCTCGTTCATGAAATATCTTTGAAATTGCCGATGCAGATACAGATATGTTAAATTATTATTCTATTTCATGCGGAGCAACAGAAAGAACCATTGCGTTTATGGTCAGTCAAGATCCAAATCGTTCAATGGAATTAATAAAGAAAGATGATTTGATTTTATGCTTTGATGCTACTGGTCGTTCAAACGCTGAATCTGAATCTAATAGAGTTTTAATTAACGATGCATTAACAAAAGAAAACATTCCAGCAAGTTTCATTAACTTTAACTGGTATAATAATGGTTGAATTTTAGATAATGATAGAAAAGCATGCTTGAGAATTAGTAATGGAGCATCTTTAGAATTACCTATTGGTTCAATGATTTTGAATGATGGTGATCATACTGATCAGCAATCAGTTAGCTTTGAAATGGAATTTAAAGTTAGAAACGTTCAAAATTATGATAACTTGGTTTCTAATACAACTCGTTATAAAGAAGATGATAGCTATTATGCAGCGTTCTTAGCGCAGGAAAAATATAATAACTATGACTCATTCCTACACGATTATTTACCTACTATTGAAAAAGAATATGATGATTTAAAATTCAGAAAAGTCCAAAAGGATATTAATACAGACAGAGTTGTAGCAAAATACTATTCTGGTTCTGGCGCAACTTTAACTGGTTTTGGTATTGGTCCGCAGGACGCATTCTTCTCTAATGGTACTGATACTGTAAATATTTCATTTATTGAGGATAAAGTTGTTAATTTTACAATGGTATTCTCATATCCAGATCAAAGATTATATATCTATAATAATGGTGTTATTACTGGAGTTGTCGCAAATAGTATTAATAATACTTTCTCTATCGCAACAGATAAGTTAGTATTTAATTCAACATATTGCGATATTGACTTATATAAATTTAGAATTTATAAGACAGCATTAAATGTTAACGAAGTAGTTCAGAACTATGCTGTTGACAAGAAGAATATTGATATTTATGATCAAAACGCTTTAGCAAAAGCTAATTCTACATTGGGAGAATATCAATTTGATTATCAAGCAATGTTAGATTATAATGAAGCACATCCAAATGCTCCATTGATGCCTTATGTTATCTATGATACAAGTAGACAAAATTCAGATCAAATATCTTATGCTAAAAAGATTAAGATTCCTATTGACTTTGAATTTGT
>DFIJ01000177.1 GCA_002372775.1 Christensenella sp. UBA3700 | reverse complement strand
GAGATTTATTTAAGGACGAAGTAAGAAAGGTTGGTTTCGAGTTAGGACTTCCAAAAGAAATCGTTATGAGACAACCATTCCCAGGACCAGGCTTAGCTATTAGAGTTCTAGGTGATATTACTAAAGATAAGTTAGATATTTTAAGGGAAGCAGATTTTGTATTTAGAGATGAAATTGCAAAGAATAATTTAGATGATCAAATTTGGCAATACTTCGCAGTATTAACAAATGCTAGATCAGTAGGTGTTATGGGCGATTCTAGAACATATGATTACACAATCGCATTACGTGCTGTAACTTCTGTTGATGGTATGACATCTGACTGGGCAAGAATCCCATACGAAGTTCTTGAAAAGATTTCAACAAGAATAGTTAACGAGGTAGCTCATGTAAATAGAGTTTGCTACGATATTACATCTAAGCCACCAGCAACTATTGAATGGGAATAAAAAGAGAGTAAAACTAGGAGAAAGGTTATGATTAATAAGTACGACACACAACTATTAATTGATGCTAGAAAGGGTCAACCACTAAGCCAAGAAGATATTATTGAATATTTTGAAAATGATTTAGATGGTGATTGTCTATTAGTTGTTGGAGATGAAAGTTTAATTAAAATTCATTTCCATACAGACGAACCATGGAAGGTGCTTGAGTACTGCTCAACAATTGGAGATATTTACGACATAGTTGTTGAAGATATGGAAAGACAATCTAATGGCTTACACGGCTAAAATTAATTAAAAAGAAAATTATTGAAGGAGATATAGATTATGTTAACAGCAATCGTAGGAATTAACTGGGGAGATGAAGGTAAGGGAAGAATGGTAGACCTTATCTCTCAAGAATATGATATTGTTTGTAGATATCAAGGTGGTAACAATGCAGGTCACACTGTTATTAACGACAAGGGTAAGTTCATCCTAAACTTATTACCATCTGGTATTTTAAGAGATGATAACGTTAATGTTATGGGTAACGGTATGGTTATCGATATTAAGCACTTATGTGGTGAAATCGATAAGTTAGTTGCAGCAGGCATTAAGATTACTCCAGACAATTTAAAGATTAGTGATAGAGCAGTTATCGTTATGCCATATCATGTACAACTAGACTGTCTTGAAGAAGAAAGACTAGCTGGTAAGAAGTATGGTTCAACAAGAAGAGGTATTGCTCCAGTTTATTCAGATAAATATGCTAAGAAGATTATTATGATGGGCGATTTATTCGACGAAGCAGCTTTAAGAGAAAGAGTTGAATCTTTAGTTGAATACAAGAACTTATTAGTTAATAAGGGATATGGCGCTGATCCAATTAACGTTGATGAAATGATGGAATATCTACACACATATGGTGATAGATTAAAGCCATTTGTTATCAACCTATCTAAGTGGTTAAATGACCAAAACAAGGCAGGTAAGAAGATTATGTTCGAAGCACAACTTGGTGCTTTAAGAGATATCGATTTCGGTATTAACCCATATACATCATCATCTAACTCAATTGCAGCTTATGCTCCAATCGGTGCAGGTGTTCCAAACTTAAAGTTAGATAAGTCTATCGGTATTATGAAGGCTTACTCTTCATGCGTTGGTGAAGGACCATTCACAGTTGAAATGTTTGGTGATGAAGCTAAGGCTTTAAGAGATGCTGGTGGCGAATATGGTGCTGCTACAGGAAGACCAAGAAGAGTTGGCGCATTTGACGTAGTTGCTTCTAGGTATGGTGTTATGTGCCAAGGAGCAGACGAAGTTGCTTTAACAAAGATCGACGTTCTTTCATATATGGATAAGATTCCAGTTTGCGTTGCTTATGATGTAAATGGTGAAAGAGTAGAAGACTTCCCACGTGGAAGAGCATTAGAAATTGCTAAGCCTATTATTGAATATCTTCCAGGTTGGAAATGCGATATTTCTAACGCTAGAAAACCAGAAGATTTACCAAAGGAAGCTTACGATTATATCAAGTTTATTGAAGAAAAAGTTGGATGCAAGATTTCTATCGTATCTGTAGGTGCAGATAGAGATGCTTACATGACATGGAAGGAGTAATTTAAAATGAAATTAAATAATCATTTCCTTGAATTAAAGGATAGTTACTTATTCTCAACAGTTGCAAGAAAAGTAAGAGAATTCCAAGCTGCAAATCCAGATAAGAAAGTTTACAAACTTTCTATCGGAGATGTAACTCTTCCTCTTGCTCCAGCTGTTATTAAAGCTATGCATGATGCTGTTGAAGAACAAGCTCATAAAGAAACATTTAGAGGTTATGGTCCAGAACTTGGCTATGATTTCTTAAGAAGTGAACTAGTTAATTATTATGGTAAAAGAGGTGTTAAGTTAGAGCTTGACGAAATTATTGTTTCTGATGGTGCTAAGTCAGACCTTGGTAATATCTTAGATATTATTGATCCATCAAATAAGGTATTAATCCCAGATCCAGTATACCCAGCATACGTTGATGTTAACGTTATGGGTGGTAGAAAGATTTCTACGATTGCTGGTAATGAAGCTAATGGTTTCAAACCATTACCATATGATGGTCTTGATGCAGATGTTATTTATATCTGCTCACCAAATAACCCAACTGGTGCAGTTTATACAAAAGATGAATTAAAGAAGTGGGTTGATTTTGCTAATTCAAAGAATGCATTAATTATCTTTGATGCTGCTTATGAATCATTTATTACAGATCCAACACTTCCAAGATCAATTTTTGAAATCGAAGGCGCAAGAACTTGTGCTATTGAAATTTGTTCATTCTCTAAGATTGCAGGATTTACAGGTACTCGTTGTGGATATACAGTTGCTCCAAAAGAATTAGTATTTGATGGTATTTCTGTTAACGCTTTATGGAACAGAAGACAATCTACAAAATTCAATGGAACTCCATATATCGTTCAAAGAGGTGCTGCTGCAGTATTCTCAGATGAAGGTATGAAACAAATTCAAGAAAACTTACAATTCTATAGAGATAACGCAAAGATCATTAAAGAAGGTTTAAATTCTGTTGGCGTTTGGTCAGTTGGTGGTGAAAACTCTCCATATGTATGGGCTAGAACTCCAAAGGGAATGAAGTCTTGGGAATTCTTTGATAAGTTATTAAATGAATATGGCGTTGTATGTACACCAGGTGCAGGCTTTGGTGAAAACGGCGAAGGTTACTTCAGATTAACAGCGTTTGGTGATAGAGAAGTAACTAAAGAAGCTGTTAAGAGAGTTATTGAACTTTATAAATAATGAAGAGATTTAGTGCTGAAGATATTCAAAACATTCTAAATAATTTAGAAGAAAAATATCCTAATGCACATTGTGAGCTAAATTATAGCTCACCATTCGAACTTCTTGTTGCTACAATCTTGTCTGCACAATGTACAGATAAAAGAGTAAACGAAGTAACAAGTGAACTTTTTAAAAAATATAATAAACCACAAGATTTCGCTATTATGCCACAAGAAAAACTTGAAGGCTTAATAAGATCTTGTGGGTTTTATAGAAATAAAGCTACAAATATAATTGCTTGTTCAAATTCTATAATTAATGACTTTGGCGGGATAGTTCCAAATACAATGGAAGATTTGGTAAAACTTGCTGGAGTTGGTAGAAAAACAGCAAATGTGGTTTTGTCTGAAGCTTTTAAAATTCCTGCTATTGCAGTAGATACGCACGTTATGCGCGTTAGTAATAGAATAGGATTTATAAAAAGCGATGATCCACATAAAGTGGAAGAGAAATTAAGAAAAATAATACCTAGGGATAAATGGTCTAGAGCACATCACTTATTTATTTTCCTTGGCAGATATACATGTCATTCAAGGAAACCAGATTGTGAAAATTGCAAGATTCAATCCTATTGTGAGGCTTGGAAGAAAAAATGTTTTTAGATATTGCTACAATTTTTATAAAAGCAGGTAAAGGTGGGGATGGAGCTATTTCATTCCACACTGAAAAGTATGTTGATAATGGCGGTCCTGATGGTGGAGATGGCGGAGACGGTGGCTCTGTTATCTTTGTTGCTGATGATAATTCATCTACACTTGTAGATTTCCAATATGCAAAACACTTTAGAGCAGAAGAGGGAACAAACGGAAGCTCTAAGAATTGCCGTGGTAAAAACGGAAAGGATTTAATTATTAAAGTTCCAAGAGGTACTTTAATTAAAGATAAAGAAACAGGAAGAATCTTAGCAGATATGTTCTATGCAGATTCTAAATATGTTGGCGCTCAAGGCGGTAAAGGCGGTAAGGGTAATGCAAGATTTGCCACTCCTACTAGAAAAGCTCCAAGATTCTCACAAAAGGGTGAGATTACACAAGAGATTACTTTAACACTTGAATTAAAGACTATTGCTGACGTAGGTTTAGTTGGATTCCCAAATGTTGGTAAATCAACACTACTTTCAGTAGTATCTGCAGCTAAGCCAAAGATTGCAAATTATCATTTCACGACATTATCGCCAAATTTAGGCGTAGTTAAACATTATGATGATTCATTTGTAATGGCAGATATTCCTGGTCTTATAGAAGGCGCATCTGATGGTGCAGGTCTTGGACATGCATTCTTAAGACACGTAGAACGTGTAAGATTAATTGTTCATATCGTAGATATCTCAGGTATCGAAGGAAGAGATCCTGTTGAGGATTACAATATAATACAAACTGAATTAAAGAATTACAGCGAGATGTTATATAACTTACCTCAAATCGTATGTGTAAATAAATGCGATATGCTTGAGGATGATAGTGCTATAAAGGATTTTGAAAAGGCAATTGGTAAGAAAGTTATTAAACTTTCTGCAATTACAAAGAAGGGAACTGATGAACTTTTAGATAGAATCGTAGAAGAACTAAAAGTATTACCAAAACAAGAACCAATTCATATTGAAGCTGTTGATGATACTAAAGATAGAACTTCATTTGAAGTTATGCGTGATTCTGATGGTGCATTCGAAGTTGTTGGTGGCCTTGTAGATAACCTAGTAAGAAATGTCGTATTAAGCGACTTTGAATCTAATAGATATTTCCAAAAGATGCTTGTTGAAAGAGGTGTTATTAAAGCACTTAAAGAAAGCGGTTGTGAAGAAGGCGATATTGTTAGAATGTCAGATATAGAATTTGAATTTGTGGAGTAGGAATATGTTAAATAGTAAAGATAGAGCAAAATTAAGAAGTTTAGCAATGGATATGCAACCAACAACTCATATTGGTAAGGGTGGCATATCTGATACTGTTATTGCAGAGATTGATCAATATTTAGAAGCAAGAGAACTTATGAAAGTTGTAGTTCTAAAGAATGCTGATTTTACAGCTAAAGATATTGCTGAAGATGTTGCT
>DFIJ01000074.1 GCA_002372775.1 Christensenella sp. UBA3700 | reverse complement strand
AGGTGGCTTTGGTTCAACTGGTAAGCATTAAAAAATAGGGAGTGATATAATCACTCCCCTTCTTTTTATCTCATATTTTGATTTTCATACATGTCATGTTTTCTAATCATTAAATCGTCTTCATCTGTATAATACATAGGTTTTCTATATCCATAAGAAGAGTTGCCTCCTCTTTCATACATTGGATAATATCCATAATTATAAGAACTATAACCTTTTTTCTTTAATTCGTCTCTAACAATATATAATGAAGCTAATTTTGTACAATTATTATATGTACAAGAACCTTGTTCTAATTCACGAATAGCTTCCTCTATTTCATGAAGATTCATGTTCAAACTCCTTTCTCGGTTTTATCTAATGTAATTTCTTTTTATATTTTTTAATTAGATAATCTTGTTTAGCAACAATAGTAGGCATATCATATTCTGTAGCTTTTATCTATAAATAGGATTTATTGGCATGTTTAATTTCCTCTTCGACAGATTTTATACATTTTTTAATTTGAATAGCTATACCTACATATCCTTGTTGAGTAGCCTGTGTATACATATCCTATAAGAATTTCTTAGTTTCTTTTTCCCAATGAACATATTTTTCAAGACCGCTTTTCACAGCATTTCTACGAGTATTTATATCTACATCTTCTCTTGTGTATCCAAACCAATTTTCTGGTATTATACTGAAAGAAGTGAGAGAACCAGGAGAAAAATCTTGAATAAGTTTATCTTGATGGTCTATATAATAGGTTATAAACTATCTATAGTTATGCATCTATTCAAAGAAATGATATTCATGAAAAATAGAATATCCTTCTAAACCAAGAAAATCATAATAATTAGCAAACTACTCATGATTCATACAACCTTGTAATAATCTTTGAGCAACTAATTTACAAATTTCTTCAAAAGGCATAATGTACCTCCTTAACAAATTTTAGTAACTGTCATACGAACAATAGGAAAAGTACCTGCCTAACCAGTATTTATAAGTTGAATTGTTGTAGGGGTTGTTGTACAATTACATGGGTTATTATCTCTTCTAACTTGAACAAGAGAAGTGAATCCTAATGCAGTTGTCTAACCCGCGGCGCCCGTTGCTATGGAGAATGAACCTAGATCTAATACTCCATTTTTAGCTAGCTGAATACTAACATCACCGGCCGCGGTAGGTGTTATACTAGCACTAATTTTAACCATATATACGCCACTTTTATTAAACTGCACTGTACCAGGTGCAGTAAGAACTGCTGTACAACCTTTTGCTAAACTTACGTTATTAAAAGGAATAGAACCATTCTAATCAACATCTACATTTAAACTATATAATTGTAACATTTTTCTTACCTCTTGATGTACTAAATACACTCTGTTTCTTTAATTATTAAACTCCGCAGCCACAGCCACAATTGCCACATCCTGTATTACAGAATGGGTTGGTTCCAGCATTATAAGCCCAAGAATTTGGATATCTTAAAACGCCAGCCATAGCATTTTGGAGTTCAAGTGCGTTAATCTTACCCTGAAGTTCTTCAATCTTATTCTGACTGAGTGTATCAAGGATTCTCTGTGTTTGTGCTGTTGTGTTAGCATTAATAGCTGCGGTATTCATAGCCTGGTCATATCTGGATTGAGCAATGCCCGCCGCAATGTTATTACCAGTTTCAAGAATATTCATTCTTGTGTCGCAGCAACACTGATTTTGATTAGCTATCATCTGTTGCTGACCAAGTGCTAAATTACCAATGTCTCTAGTAATTTCACCATATTTATCACTTAATACATTTACAGTATCATGGAAAGTCTGGTTTGTAGCTGCAATGGTCTGTGCTGTTCCGTTCGTAACAGCTGCAAGAATATCTCTTTGATTAGACATACTATTCTGATTATCAAAACCTCTTTGAACTTCATTAGAGGTAGCAAGATTTTCATAACCGATAGCATTAGCAAAACCATTACCTCCCCAACCACCAAAACCGCCGTTGGCAAGGATTAAAAGAGCGAAGATCCATAAGAAAGAAGAATCTCCCCAACCGAAACCACCATTGTTTCTATCACTTAATAAAGCAACATCACTAGCACTTAAATTTCCGTTATCCATTTTGTTTTCCTTTCTTTTGCCTTTTGCACAAGAATTAGATTAATTGTCATTGAACATGTTTAGTATAACACTAGGATCAATTCCTTTTTCTTGTGCCATTTGATAAAATAATTCTTTAGGAGATTTGTTACTATTTTGAATTATAGAATAAATATTTTGCATTTGAGGATTATTTCTTATATAATTATTTAAAAACTATTGTGGATTTGAACTATTTTTAAAACTACTTATTAACTGTTTTAGACTACTATTTCTTGGTATTTGATTTAATTGTTGAAATAATGGGTTCATTTTCTTTTTGTTTTATCTCCTTTACTATCTATTCCAATTCAGCTTTTGTTACATAATTAGATAAATCAACATTAGGAACTGAAGAAGAATTAGTTGACGAGTCGTTATCAGGTTCTTCTATGTAAGAAAATACTCTTAATTTTCCTAATCCTATATCATCTGTTGTTTTGATATAAAATTTTCCAACTTCACTATCTAATAATATAACTGTACTATTAGGAGGAAGTTGCATAGAACGTGCATTTTCTTTTCCTTTTACCCAGATGATATTATTTTGATAGACTTGTTGTTGCTGTTGCATTGAAGATTGTTGAGATGGAATATAGTTATTGTTATTTCGATTTAAATAATTATTAGAATAAAAATTATTTGGATTAGGATAAAAAGGATTAGTATTCCACATAGAGTTAGAATTTGGGCCAGAATTTATGTAATTATTATTTGGCATTATATTTCTCTTTTACCTCTTTTCTAAAATATTTTATCTACATTCAACAAAAACATCTTAATAGCCTTTGATATTTTTGTCAATATTATATAAAAAATCTTAAAGATGATTTATCTATTTTGTCTAAAAAGAGCAAAAAAATAAAGGCATAATGTATTTTATACATTATGCCTTTTAATATTCTTTATTCCAAATCCAATACATCCATTCCTTAAATGATTTTTCATAAAGAAAGATGTCTGTTTGTCCTA
>DFIJ01000033.1 GCA_002372775.1 Christensenella sp. UBA3700 | reverse complement strand
TATAATTCCCCATTAGCCATTAAATCTCTAAAAAAGAGATATAGCAAGGTTTTCTTGTATGATGTGTTGTCTAAGATTACAGGAGTAAAATTACCTTATGGATCTTTAACAGGAATTCGTCCAACAAAGCTTTATCATGATGTTGAGGCAAGTGGTATTGATGCAGATGACTACTTTGAAAATAGATTGAGAGTATCTAAAGAAAAGACAAAGTTGATTTCAATGATCTGCAAGAATCAAGAAGGTATTTATGTTAAGGATGCAAAGTATGTTGATGTTTTTGTTAACATTCCAATTTGTGTTACTAGATGTTCTTATTGTTCTTTTATATCTGCAGAGCTTAGATGTGTTAAAAAACTGATTTGTCCATATACTGATATGGTATTAAAAGAGTTAGATATGACAAAACGTATCATTAAAGAAAAAGGTTTTGTTGTTAAATCTGTTTATATTGGTGGTGGAACTCCAACTTCAATTGATGATGAGAATTTTGAAAAAATCGTCTCAGCTGCAAATTTTAATGTATCAGAATATACTGTTGAGGCTGGAAGACCAGATACTATAACTAAAGAAAAGTTAGATATTATGGCTAGAAATGGTGTTACACGTATTTCTATTAATCCACAAAGCTTTAATCAGGCAACTTTAGACTTAATTGGCAGAAAACATTCAGTAGATGATATCTATGCTGTGTATAAGATGGCAAGAGAATATGATTTTGATATAAATATGGATTTAATTGCGATGCTTCCTGGCGAAACATTTGAAGATTTTAAGAATTCAGTAGATAAGGCAATAGAATTAGATCCAGAAAATATTACAGTTCATACATTAGCACTTAAGAGAGGATCTAAGCTTCATGAAACTAATTATGATAATGCTTCAGAAAATATACCATCAAAGATGGTAGATTATGCAATGAATGCTATTATGAATGCTGGTTATGAGCCTTATTATATGTACAAACAAAAGCATATGAGCGGCAACTTGGAAAATGTTGGATACTGCAAAAAGGGCAAAGCTTGCATTTATAACATTGACATTATGGAAGAAACTACATCAATTATTGCCAATGGTGCTGGTGCAATTTCAAAGAAATTGGATATAGAAAAAGATCAAATCTCTAGACTTCCAGAAGCAAAAGGTCTTGAAGTGTTCTTGCAAAGAGAACAAGAGATATTAGATAGTAAGTATAATTTCTTTAATTAATATATATTTTAGTTGCGATTTCAAAAATGGTTATGATAAGATACTAGCAGTACCTGTGCTAGGTTTAAAAATTACTCCGATTTTTTACGTAGTGCATGGCGAATTATTTTTCCAAAGAAGGAGGCAAAAAAATGGAAGAATTAACAAAGCAAGAAATTATTGCTAAGTATGGCAAAAACGAAAAGGACACAGGTTCAGCTGAAGTACAAATCGCTTTACTAACAGCTAGAATCCAACATTTAACAGAGCACTTAAAGGCTAATAAGCAAGATTCTCACTCAAGAAAGGGCTTACAAACAATGGTAGGTTCAAGAAGAAGCTTATTAAAGTACTTAAAGGAAACAGATATCAACAGATATCGTGCTATCGTTGAAAAGCTAGATTTAAGAAGCTCAAACTAATGACAAAATAAGGGTTGTAGGGCAATCTTACAACCCTTATCTTTTAGTTTTTGTTATTTAATTTTTGAACAATTAAACAAAGGAAATTAATAGATTTTAACTAATATTGGAGGATTAGTGATGGAAAAGAAAATTTTTAAGACTACAATAGGTGGAAGAGAAGTATCAGTTGAAACTGGTGCATATTGTGGTCAAGCTAACGGAAGTTGTATCGTTAGATGTGGTGACACAGCCGTTATGGTTAACGTATGTATGGCCAAGGAACAAAGAGAAGGTGTAGATTTCTTCCCATTATCATGTGATTTTGAAGAAAAGATGTATGCCGTAGGTAAGATTCCAGGGGGATTTAAGAAGAGAGAAGGAAAGGCTAGTGATAAGGCTATTTTAACATCAAGATTAATTGATAGACCTTTAAGACCTTTATTCCCTAAGTTTTTCTATAATGATGTTACAGTTATAGCTACATGTTTATCTGTAGATACAGAAATTCCACCAGAGATTTATGCAATGATCGGTTCGTCAGTTGCTTTATCAATCTCTGATATCCCATTTGCAGGACCTACAGGTTCAGTAGTTGTTGGATATGTTGATGGACAATATGTTATTAACCCAGGTTCAGAACAAAGAGCTAAGAGTAAGCTTGCTTTAAACCTTTCAGGCACAAAGGATGCTATCTTAATGGTTGAAGCTGGATGTAATGAATTATCAGAAGAAGAAATGGTTCAAGCTATTTTATTCGGTCATGAAGAAATCAAGAAGATCGTAGCATGGATTGAAGGTATTCAAGCAGAAATCGGTAAGGAAAAGATTATTCCAAATCTTTATCATCCAGCTGCTGACGTTGAAGCTGACGTTAAGGAATATTGCGATGCTAAGATGGATGAAGTGTTAACACACTTCGATAGACATGAAAGAGAAGTAGCTGAAGAAGAATTAGACAATGATGTTTATGCTCATTTCGCTGAAAAGTATCCTGATTCAAAGAGAGACATTTATGAAACAATGTACGCTATGAAGAAGGCTAAGGTTAGAAAGAAGATTCTTGATGACGGTATCAGACCAGATGGTAGAACATTAACAGAAATTAGACCAATTTGGTGTGAAACTGGTATATTACCAAGAGTTCACGGTTCAGCTGTATTCACAAGAGGTCAAACTCAAGCTTTAACAACATGTACATTAGGAAGCATTTCTGAAGTTCAAAAGTTAGAAGGTCTTGATGAAGATCAATGCAAGAGATATATGCATCAATATAACATGCCAGGATATACAACTGGTGAAGCTAAGCCTTTAAAGAGCCCAGGTAGAAGAGAAATCGGACATGGTGCTTTAGCAGAAAGAGCTTTAGAGCCAGTTATCCCATCAGTAGAAGAATTCCCATATGCTATTAGAATGGTTTCAGATATCTTATCTTCAAACGGTTCTACATCAATGGCATCTACATGTGGTTCAACATTAGCATTAATGGATGCTGGTGTACCTATTAAGAAGCCAGTTGCTGGTGTTGCTATGGGCTTAATTTCTAACGAAGATAAGTCAAAGGTTGCTGTTATGACAGATATCCAAGGTCTAGAAGACTTCTTAGGCGATATGGACTTCAAGGTAACAGGTACTAAAGATGGTATCACAGCTATCCAAATGGATATTAAGATTAAGGGTATTAACGAAAAGATCTTACGTCAAGCTTTAGCTCAAGCTAGAGATGGTAGATTATTCATCTTAAATAAGATGTTAGAAACAATTCCAGAACCAAGAAAGGAATTATCTAAGTATGCTCCAAAGATCGTTTCATTCTCAATCAGCCCAGATAAGATTAAGGATGTTATCGGTTCAGGTGGTAAGACAATCAATAAGATTATTGAAGAAACAGGCGTTAAGGTTGATATCAACGACTTTGGTGATGTATTTGTATCTTCAACAGATATGGATATGATCAACAAGGCTAAGAAGACAATCGAACTTATCTGCAATGATCCAGAAGTTGGTGATGAATTAACAGGTAAGGTTGTTAGAATCATGAACTTTGGTGCATTCGTTGAAATCGCTCCAGGAAAGGATGCTATGATTCATATTTCTAAGTTAAAGAAAGAAAGAGTTGAAAAGGTTGAAGATGTTCTAAAGCTTGGTGATAACGTTAAGGTTAAGGTTATCGATATCAACGAAAAGGGTATCGGACTAAAGCTTCTTGAAGTTCTTTAATCTTCAATAATTCAATATGAATTTGTATGCTGATCAGAAATGGTCAGCATATTTTTTATCTAAAATTTGGATGAAATTTTAAATGGATAAAATGTGATAATTTTTAATATACTATTTAGAATTTTGGATAAAAATAATTTTTAGAAATAAATTGGCTTGTTATTTAATTTAAGAAAATATATTTCTGAAATAAATTTAATTTAAACTGTTTTTCATAACAAAATAGGCTATCCGTTGAATTTTACAGCCTAATACTGGCTATTATAAATATGCAGCTATTGTTTTGAAAATAATGGATAAAACAGATAATTATCTATACTCTAATTCAAAATAGTTATCAACTAAAAAACTCAATTTGCGTATATATTTTTAAAGTAGTATAATAATTTGCGTATGAAAACGGTAATAAGAAAATTCGCAAGTGGATTAAGACTTGCTTACAATAAAAGAGAAAGTGTTAGAAGCGTTGGTATAGCTGTTATGTGTGGCGTTGGTTCACAAAATGAAACAGATGATACAAATGGTCTTTCACATTTTATAGAACATACATATTTTAAGGGCACTACAACTCGTAATGCTTTCCAAATTGTTAATGAAATAGAATCTATTGGTGCAACTATTAATGCTTATACTTCTAAGCAAAACACTTGTTATTACACTTTGTCTGTAGATAGTGATATAGAGAAGTGTGCAGAGATTCTATCTGATATTATGTTTAACGCAACTTTTGATAAAGATGAGTTAGATAAAGAAAGAAAAGTTATTATTGAAGAAATTAATATGTCTGAAGATGATAACGAAGATCTATGCTTCGATATGCTTGGTGAGGCATATTATGGCAAAAATACAGCTCTTGGCCGTACTATATTAGGTCCAAAAGAGAATGTAGAGAGATTCAATAGCGATGACGTTCGTAAATATTTACGCGAGAACTATAATGCAAAAGATATTGTAATATCTATTGTTGGTAATATCTCGTTTGAAAAAGCTGTAGATATTGTTGAAAGATATTTTGAAGGTAGATTTAATGTTATTGAGAATAGATTGTGGAGAACACCTAGATTATTAACAAAACCAACATATTTGTATAAATACAAAGATATCGAACAAGCCAATATTACTATTGGTATGAATGGCTGCTTTGATACAGATAAAAAGAAATATGCTAATTTAGTAGCTCATGAAATCTTTGGTGGTGGTATGAGTTCTAGATTCTTCCAAGAAGTAAGAGAGAAAAACGGCTTAGCATATAGCGTATATTCATATAATTCAGCATTTGCTAATAATGCGGTTACCGCTCTTTATATTGGAACAAATAAGAAAAGTGCAGAAAAAGCAGTAGCTTTGACAAAGAATTTAATTCAATCAATAAGAAACGAAGGGCTTTCTCAAGAAGAAGTGCAAAAAGGTATTAATTCCGTTCGAGGTCACTTCGTTCTTGGACAAGAAAGTACATCAGCCATGATGAGAATGGTAGGTTCTACAGCACTTAACGTGGATAAAGAATTTGATTTAGATGAATCAATCGATATGATAAACTCTCTAACAAGGGATGATGTATATCAAGCTTTCTTAAATGCATTCGATACATCAACTGCTTCTATTGCGTACGTTGGACGCGAAATAAAAACAGATTTGTTAGAAGTGTTTAATTCGTAGTAAAATAAAGAATAGGGATTAGGGTTAATGAAAAAGGATTCTTTTAAACTGAGACTTAGAAAAAATAGAACATCTTCATTAAGCATGATTATCATGTTGTACGTTACTATCATTTTCTTGGGTAGTTTATTGTTATCTCTTCCTATTTCTTCAGCAAATAAACAATGGTCTAATTATACAGATGCATTATTTACAGCAACTTCGGCAACCTGTGTAACAGGTTTGGTTACTGTAGATACATATATGCAGTGGTCTATGTTTGGACAAATTGTAATTCTATTTTTAATAGAAACTGGCGGTATTGGTTTGATGACCGCTATTGCGATGTTAACAAGATCATTTGGTTTCCGTTTAAGATTTAAAGATAGAAAATTCTTAATGGAATCCGTAGGATTCAAAGATAAATCAGGTTTTAAACATGTAGTATTAACAATTTTAATTGGTTCTGCGATATTTGAAACTTTAGGTGCAGCAATACTTTGTATTAGATTTATTCCTGATTTTGGTGTCTCAAGAGGTATTTATTTCTCGATATTCCACTCAATATCTGCGTTCTGTAATGCAGGTTTTGACTTGATGGGATATTATGGTACAGAATATGCTTCATTTACAATGTATGCTCATGACCCACTTGTTATAATAACACTTTCAGTGTTAATCTTTACTGGTGGTCTAGGATTTATTGTATGGGACGATTTCGTAAATTCAAGATTTAAATTCAAGGATATGAGATTGCATACACAAATTATGTTGATGGGTTCAGTAACATTAATCATAATGTCAATGTTCTTCTTGTATCTATTAGAATTTGATAATGCTTTAGCTGATGAATCATTTGGTAATAAATTATTATCTGTATTCTTCCAAGCAATTACTGCAAGAACTGCTGGTTTTAATGCGATAGATATGGCTAAATTAAATGAAAGTTCATTAATTTATACAATCTTCATGATGTTTATCGGCGCAGGCCCAGGATCTACAGCAGGTGGTATTAAGGTTACAACATTTATTATTGTTGCATTAGGTACTATTTCATTAGTATCAAGAAATGGTGAAATTACATTGAATCAAAAGAAGATAACAAGAGAAACTTTAAACCAAGCTTTGGCTATCGTCGTTGCCTTCTTTATTATCATTTTCATATTTACAACAACCATTTTATGGTTGGAACCAGAAAAAGAGATGGTTGATGTTATGTTTGAAGTAGTATCTGCTGTAGGAACAGTAGGTATGACAAGCGGACTTGTTACAGCATCATTTGGTTTAGTTTCTAAATTGCTTTTAATTTTATTAATGTTCATTGGTCGTGTAGGTATTTTAACAATAGTTTTATCTGTTACTGCTGGTACAAAGAATAAAGCTAATGAAACAGTCATTCTACCTGAAGAAAATATAATGGTAGGTTAAAAACAATCCTTAAATTCTTTTATATATAATATTTTATTTTAAATTATCGTGTGTTATAATTTAAATGTGAGATTTTAAGGAGATTTCTATGTCTAATAAAGATGAGAGCCAACTTGATAGGATTTTTAAGGGATTAATATTCATCGGAATTTTCGGACTTCTTGATTTAATTATCTTAAGAATTAACGGTAATAGTATCTTTGGATATGCGGGAAATGCTGTAAGAGGCATTCTTGTTGGCGCGCTAGGATATGCTATTTATGGCTATTGTTTTGCTGGTACTGTTATGGGCATCTTTATTACTCTTGGAATGAAGCCAAAGGTTTCTTTAAAGATTATCCTTAATTATCTTTTGATTTTATTTGTAGTTATTTGTATTGCACATCTAGTTACTTTTAAAGATTATTCAACACTTTCATTTAATGATTATATTATGCAAGCATTTAATGGCCAAGATTCTTTAGGTGGCGCTGCTTTTTCTTGGTTTTTATATCCACTTGCACAATTATATGTATTCTCTCTTGTAATCTTATCTTTGATTTTATTAGGTCTAATTGCTCTTGCTGTTATCAATCAATTAGATTTTGATATTGGTATTAAATTTAGAGATAGAACAAAACATGTTGGTAGTGTAAATAATGCTCAATATTATGATATTAGCCCATCAAATGACGTAAATGAAGATATTCCTCAACCAAGTTATGGACCTCAATTATATAACGGAGATATCAATGGTAAATTATTCTCATCTTCGAAATTAAAAACTTCTAGAAGAAATGAAGATTTTGAAATTACTCCAATCGATGAAGTAAATCCTAGCGGAATTATGATGGGAGGTATGAGCGACGAGGATAAGGAAGATATTATTAACAGCATTCCATATTCTTCAGATTCTGATGAATCAGAAATCAAACTTGCAAAGCAAAGAATGCAAGAATTTGCTAATGCAGACAAGATTATTCCAATTAATCCAATAGAAGAGCATGTTGATCCAAGTAAAAATGATGGATTAAGTCCAGATGGTATTATTCCATTTAAGCCAACAGCAGAAGATGCTTCGTTCTACAACTCAAATAGAAAAAAGACACTAGATGATAATGCAGCTCAAGGAATTAATCATGATTTTATGGAAGATTATATTCCTCATGCAAATCCAGCATTTGATCAAACAAATACATATAAAGCACCAACTTTTGAAACTCCTAAAAAAGAAGAAGTTGATCCTTTTGATGCAATTATTAACACAATTTCAACAGAGGAAGTTAAGCCTGTTGAAACAACACCTCATTTTGAACCTCATTATGAAGCTCCAAAGATTGAAGAAAATGGTGAAGTTGTAGAAGATCAAAGCGAATATTTAAAACCAAAGAATAATGATATGCTTTCATTCTTACAACAAAAGAATGAGGAAAAGAAGCAAGATTCATTTAAAGATCTTGGTATTTCTAATTATGGCGCTGAAAAAAAAGAAGAAAAACCTATTATTAAGCCTGCTCAGCCAATTAAGCCGGTTGATCCTCCAAAGCCTGTTGAACCACCAAAACCAAAGAGAATCTATAAGAAATATGATGCTCCTAATGTTGCGAACTTAAAAGATACTCCAATGAAGGAGTTAGATAGAGCTGATATGGAAGCAAGAGCTGAAAAGTTAAAAGAAGTTCTTGCTGCATTCAATGTAGATATTGAGATTGTAGAAATTATCATGGGACCTACATTCTCTAGAATTGTATTCAAGAAGGATATTAAGACTCCAATTAAGAATATTACATCAAGATATGACGATATTAAGTTAAATATGGCTGTAACAAGCATGAGATTGCTTGCTCCAATTCCAGGTACTCCATATCTAGGTGTCGAAGTTCCTAACAAAGTTAGAAATATGGTTCCATTTAAGAACGTATATCTATCTAGCGATTATCAAAAGGCTATTAAGAAGGAAACTGGCCTTGTATTTGCGTTTGGTCAAGACATTACAGGCTATAACTATTCATTCGATTTAACAACAGCTCCACATATGTTAATTGCTGGTGCTACTCGTTCTGGTAAGTCTGTTGCTATTAACGTAATGTTAGCAAGCTTATTATGTAGATATTCTCCAGAAGATTTAAGATTAATTCTATTTGATCCAAAACAAGTAGAATTTGCTCCATATGCTGGAATTCCTCATTTATTAATCCCTGAGATTCTAAATGAGCCTGCGAAAGCGATGAATGCTATGAATTGGGCAATTAATGAAATGGAGAGAAGGTATGCTTTATTGACTAATAATAGCGTAAGAGATTTGGATTCATATAATAAACTTCCAGAAGTTATGGCAGATAAATCTCTTCATATTCCATATATTGTTATCGTTATTGATGAATTCGGTGAAATTGCAAATTCACAATATAAGAAAGACTTTGATAAATTGATTTCAAGACTTGCTGCAAAGGCAAGAGCTGCGGGTATTCATTTAGTACTTGCAACACAAAGACCTTCTGTAGATATTATTACAGGTACAATTAAGTCTAACTTGCCAACTCGTATTGCTCTAAAGTGTACAGCAACTCAAGATAGTATGACTATCTTAGGTGAAGGCGGTGCTGAAGAATTGCTAGGTTATGGTGACTTATTGTTCATGAACCCATATGAGGCTGAACTTCATAGAGTTCAAGGTGCATATCTTGCTACAGAAGACTTAATTGAAATGATTGAATATATTAAGGCCCATAATGATAAATTCTTTGATGAAGATGCAGAGAAGATGATTATGGCTGATCCAAAACAAGAAGAGCCAGAACAAATGGCAATGGAACTTGGTGATGTAGACAAACTGGACCCAGCCTATATTGATGCGTTAGAGGCTTGTGTTGCTGCTCAACAAGTATCTACATCGTTTGTTCAAAGAAAGATTGGTGTAGGCTATCCAAAAGCTGCTAAGATTTGTGACTGGATTATAGATAATGGATTTGCTAAGACTGAAGGAAATAAGAAAATAATGGTTATGACTCAAGCTGAGTTTGATGCATGGAAAGCAGCTCAGGACGGGGATAACCAAGAATAAATTAGATAAAAGGTTACAAAGGTTATAAGTATGAATTTACCTACAAAGATTACGGTAGTAAGATTAGCTATGATTCCTCTTATTATTGCCGCATTTTGTTTAGAGGAAACAATTTGGTGGATGTTTATTGTATCAGCAGGATTATTCTTTGTTGCTTCAATAACAGACTTTTTAGATGGTTATATTGCAAGAAAATATAACATGGTAACTACAATGGGAAAATTCCTAGATCCTATTGCAGATAAGATTTTAACAATTACAGCTTTAATTATAGGTATTGCTTCAAATCACTATAGATTAGGAATTCCATATTATATGGAAGTTTGCTCAATTGTTATTATTGCAAGAGAATTTATCATAAGTCTATTTAGACAAATCGCAGCTTCTAAGAAAGTTATTCTAGCTGCTGATATGTCAGGAAAGTGGAAGACTACATTTGGGATGATTGGTTTAAATGCTTTGTTATTTATCCCATTTAGAGAAACAATGGTAGGCCATGAAGCTGCTTGTTGGATTTATGGTGAAATAATGTGGTGGTTCGCTATTGTATTCATCTCAGGTTGCACAATTTTGACTGTTTATTCAGGATGGAATTATATTTGGAAGAATAGACAAGTATTTAAAGAAAAGAAAGTTAAAGTTGATTTAATGATCGAAAGAAACGTAGATATTAAGGATGAAAAGATCTTTGATACTATGAGAAAGTGTATTCAAGAAAACAGAATTGACGTTCCATTTATTCAAAAATGCCAAGATGATTATACATATGCTAGAGCTCTAGAAATTGCTTTATGGTATGAAATTATGGGTCTAACTAAAGGTGAATCTTATCTAAAGAGAACAATGGATATAACTTTAAAAGATGTAGATAAGCTTGAAAAGTATTATTTAGCTAGAAAAGAAAAAGAAGCTAAAGAAGCGTTAGCAAATGATAGCGCTGAGGCAAAGGAAGAATAATATATGAAAATTGGCGTAGTATCCCTAGGATGCGATAAAAACAGAATAGATACAGAAAACATGATGGCATATCTTCAAGAAGATGGTTTTGAATTAACAGCCGAAGTTGAAGATGCCGATATTGTTATTGTAAATACTTGTGGTTTTATTGAGAGTGCTAAACAAGAATCAATCGATACTATTTTTGAAATGGCTAGTCTAAAGAAGGATGGTAAGTGTAAATATCTTATCGTTACTGGATGTCTATCTCAAAGATATATGGAAGAAATGTTTAATGAAATGCCTGAGGTTAATTTGTTCTTAGGTACAGCAAATTATAAGAATCTTCCTCAATTGATTAAGGATATGGTGGCTACAGGTAAGAGAAACTACTATAAGAACGATATTAATACTAGAGATTTCACAAGGAAGAGAGTTTTAACAACTCCACAACATTTCGCATATTTAAAGATTGCAGAAGGATGTAGTAATCATTGCACATATTGTGCAATTCCTCAAATCAGAGGTAAATATACATCTAGAGATATTGATGATGTTGTAGAAGAAGCAAAGGAACTTGTAGACAATTATGGCATTAAAGAATTGATACTTGTAGCGCAAGATGTCTCAATTTTCGGACAAGACAAAGCGAACAAGTGTTTACTTATTGACTTATTAGATAGATTAAGTAAAATAAATGTTGAGTGGATAAGATTGTTGTACTTATATCCGGAGAACATCTCAGATGAACTTCTAGATTATATGGCAAACAATGATAAGATTTGTAAGTATCTTGATATACCACTTCAACATAGATCAAGTAGTGTATTAAAGAGAATGAATCGTCATATAAACAAAGATTATATTGATGATTTGTTCAATAGAATAGAGAAGTATAACTGTTTTACTGTAAGATCTACATTTATTGTTGGATTCCCAGGAGAAACAGAAGAAGATTACAATGAACTAAAAGAGTTTATTAAATCTGGAAGAATCGACAGATGCGGTTTCTTTACTTATTCAAAAGAAGAAGGAACAGCAGCTGCAAGATTAAAAGAACAGTTGCCAGAAGATATTAAACTTCAAAGACAAGCTGAACTGTATGATATTCAACAAAAGGTTATGGTTAAGAGAATGAAAAGAAGACTAGGACAAATTGTTGATGTTATATATGAAGGAATTGATTACGATAGACAAATGTTCTACGGAAGAAGTAAATCAGATGCTCCAGAGATAGATACAAAGGTTTATTTCACAGCAGATGATTTAGTAGATGTAGGAAGTATTTATAAAGTCGAATTAGTCAAGATGGATGGCTTAGATTATATAGGTAAGGTTAGAGGCTAAAGATGAAATTAGAAGAGTGTAAAGACTATTGCGTTTTAAAAGCATTTGACGTATCAGAATCTGATATTGAAAATTGCAAGTCATTAGTAGATACTGAGGATGTTTTCATCGATGTATCAGAAAAGTATAAGGATGTAACAATCATTCTTATAAATAAGAATGCCTCAGAGATTAAATTCAACGAAATTCTTAATAATGTAGTAAATTGTATTAAGGATGAGTTGTATGCAGATTATGAGACTTCTTTAGAAGAACAAATAGTTAAAAAAGCAACTGATAAGAATATTAAAGTTGGTACTGCTGAGTCTATAACAGGTGGAATGGTAGCATCTTCAATTGTTAATATCCCAGGAAGTAGCCACGTATTATATGAAGGCTTTGTTACTTATGCTACTGCAGCAAAAGTTAGAAGATTACATGTAAAACAAAACACTTTAGATAATTATGGTCCTATCAGTATGCAAACTTGTGAAGAAATGCTTCAAGGTGTTCTTGCTAATAAAGATATAACACTAGCTGTTGCTACAACAGGTTGTGCAGGTCCAGATTCTGATGAATTTGATACCCCAGTAGGTGTTGCTTATATCGGTGTTGCTTCAAATACAGAACATGAAGTTAAGAAAGTAGAATTAGATGGTAATAGAGACACAATTAGAAAAACGGTTAATAATATAGCATTATTTATGTTATTGAAATATATTGAAAAATACGATTAAGAGGTAAAAAATGGCAAAGAAAGAAGAAGTAGTTACAGAAAAGAGTGCTATGATCGATGAAGCTATTGCTAAAATCGAAAAGGGCTACGGAAAGGGAACTATTGTTAGATTAGGAGAGAAAAAGGTACAACAAATGGATGTTATTCCATCTCAATGTTTACCATTAGATATAGCGCTAGGAGTAGGAGGATGGCCAAAGGGTAGAATTATAGAAATCTATGGACCTGAATCTTCAGGTAAAACTACTCTTGCATTACATGCAATTGCATCATGTCAAAAGCAAGGCGGTACAGTTGTGTTTATTGATGCAGAACATGCTCTTGATGCTGTTTATGCCAAGAATTTAGGTGTAGATATTGATAATCTATACGTTATACAGCCAGATAGCGGCGAACAAGCCCTAGATAACTTAGATACATTAGTTAGATCAAACTCAGTAGATTTGATTGTTGTAGACTCTGTAGCGGCTTTAACACCAAAAGCTGAAATCGAAGGTGAAGTTGGACAATCTGTTATTGGTCTTCAAGCAAGATTAATGAGCCAAGGTTTAAGAAGAGTTACAAGTGTAATATCTAAAGCTAACACTTGTGTTATCTTTATCAACCAATTAAGAGAAAAGGTTGGCGTTATGTTCGGTAACCCTGAAACAACACCAGGTGGTAAGGCATTAAAATTCTATGCTTCCGTAAGAGTTGATGTTAGAAAAGGTGATGCTCTTAAAGATGGTGCTGAATTTGTAGGTAATAGAACAAGAGCAAAGATTGTTAAGAATAAGGTAGCTCCTCCATTCAAAACAGCAGAATTTGATATCATCTACGGAAAGGGTATTAGCCAAGAAGGAAGCATCGTAGATATGGCTATTTCTATGGGTATTATGCAAAAGAGTGGATCATGGATCAGCTATAATGATGAGAAGATTGCACAAGGCAGAGATAAGGCTGTTCAATACATCGCAGATAATCCAGAAGTAGCGCAAGAAATTGTAGCTAAGATTATGGAAAAAGTGGCCTTAGAATCTCAGGACTAATATTGACTTGAGCCTTATTATAATATAAAATAATAAGTGGGTGTTTGTAACGCCCACTTTATTTATATAAAATTGAAACTTGACATGTGTATAGGAGGTAATAAATGGAAAGTAACGCAAGTTGCTTTAGTATTATCCTTAGCGCTGACGGTGGTGCTGTAACTGGAATTATATTAGCCGCTATTCTAGCATTATTAGCTGGGTTGGTAGCAGGTTATTTAATATATAGATACTATGCTCGTAAAAACGTTGGTAGCGTAAAAGAAGAATGTGATAAATTACGCTCTGAGGCTCAAAAAGAAGCCAAAGATTACCTAAGGGATGCTAAAGTTGAAGCAAAAGAAGAAAGTCAAAGACTTCGTTCAGAAGCAGATAAAGATATCAGTGCAAAAAGAGCAGAAGTCGCACGTAATGAACAACGTGTTAATCAAAGAGACGAACAATTAAACCGTAGAGAAGTTTCTCTAGATCACAAGAGTGATCTTCTAGATGAAAGAAAGATCGCCCTAGACGCAAGAGAAAGCAAAATAGAAGCCTTAGAATTAGAAATCAAGGATGCTCACGGCAAGATGCTTGCAGAACTCGAAAGAGTTGCTAAATTGACTCAAGAAGAAGCTAAAGAGACACTTATGAACCAAATGCTAGAAGAAGCAAGGGTTGATGCTGCCGCTGAAGTTAAGGAAATTGAGCAAAAAGCAAAAGATGAGGCAAACAAAGAAGCGAGAAAAATTATTGGACTTGCGATTCAAAAGTGTGCGCCTGAGCATACTTCAGAATCAACTGTATCCACTGTAAATCTTCCAAACGAAGAAATGAAAGGTCGTTTGATTGGTCGTGTTGGTAGAAATATTAAATCTATTGAAAACGCAACTGGTGTCGATTTAATTATTGATGATACTCCAGATGCAGTAACAGTTTCAGGATTTGATCCAATGCGTAGAGAAATCGCTAAGATTACAATTGAAAGATTAGTTGCTGATGGTAGAATTCATCCAGCTAAGATTGAAGAAACAGTAGAAAAAGTAAAGAAAGAAATTGAAAGCCAAGTAAAAGAAGCTGGTGAAAATGCAGCTTTTGATGCTAATGTATATGGTCTACATCCAGAAATCGTTAAGATTTTAGGTAGATTAAAGTACCGTACAAGTTTTGGTCAAAACGTTCTAGAGCACTCCCTAGAAGTTAGTTATTTAGCCGGTGTTATGGCTGCTGAATTAGGTGCAGATGTTAAAATCGCTAAGAGAGCAGGTCTATTACACGATATTGGTAAGGCTGTTGACCATGAATTAGAAGGTACTCACGTACAAATCGGTGTAGATATCGCTAAGAAGTTTAAAGAATCTAGAGCAGTAGTTCATTGTATTGAAGCTCACCATGGAGATGTTGAACCAGAAACAGTTGAAGCAGTTCTTGTACAAGCTGCAGATGCTATTTCTTCTGCAAGACCTGGTGCTAGACGTGAATCAATTGAAAACTATGTAAAGAGACTTGAGAAACTAGAGGGTGTTGCTAATTCATTTGATGGTGTAGAGCAATCATTCGCAATCCAAGCTGGTAGAGAAATCAGAGTTATGGTTAAGCCAGATAAGGTTGATGATAAGGCTACAATATTCCTAGCAAAGGATATTGCTAAGAAGATTGAAAATGAATTAGATTATCCAGGCCAAATCAAAGTTAGTGTAATTAGAGAAGTTCGTCAAACTGAATATGCAAAATAATTGCATAATCTAAACAAAGAAAATTTAGACTATCAAGTAATTGGTAGTCTATTTTTTTTTTTTGCAAATTTTTACTAAAATTCAATATGGATAAAAACGATGATTTTATATTTTCATTTTTAGCTATAAATGGATTGTTTGCCAAAAATGTCTGCTATTTTATGTTATAGAAATAAATTGACTGATAATTTAGTATAATAAAGTAAATAGAAATAAACATTCTATAATATTTTTAAAATAACGTGATATTTATAATACTAACACGTTTTATCTCAGAAATACTGATATGGATATAGCCAATATATTTCTTATGTTAATAAAACTGTAATGAGTGCATGATTTTTGCTAATCATTAATAAAATGGTTAAATTTGCAATATATACATCATCTTATAATGTATGTCATAATTGACATTGAGTAAGGTATTATATATATTTATTTGTGATAAACATTTATCTTTTAAAAACATTTTCATAGGGAGAACTAAATAGGTACGAAGAAGCCGCATTACTATATGCGAGGTATTTGTATGGCTAAAAAACTTATCACTTATTCAGAGAAGAATGATGTTCTTTTCAAAAAGATTGTTGTCGATTATAAGAAGTTCGAACCGAGTACAACAATAATTGTTCCTGATACACATAATGCAATAGTTATTAAAGATGGTATAGCATTAGATACTTTATCTAGTGGCCGATATAAGATTTTTGATAATAAATCGGGTATTTTTGCTAATTTAATAGATTCAGCTCAAACAATAGAAGTTATTTATGTTTCCAAAACCGCTAAATTAAATTTGCTTTGGGGTACAAAAGATCAGTATGACATGAGAGATCCTGTAACTGGTACTTCAATCAAACTTGGAGCTTCAGGAGAACTTGAGATACAAATTTGTAATCCAAGAAAAGCATATCTTGAGCTTATTGGAACAAATAACGATTTTGATTTAGATGATTTAAAAAATAGAATTCAAGGAAGACTACTTGCAGAAGTTCAATATCAGATTGCTACTATAATGCAGCAAAAGAATCTATCATATGATAGGTTATGTGAAGTTTTATTGCCTGTTGGTAATGAAATTCTTCCTCATATTTCAAAGATGTTTGAGTATGATTATGGTTTAAAAATATTCTCATTCACAATTTCTAGAATAATTATATCTAGTGATGATATTGCAAAGATTAATAAAGCAAGATCAGAAAAAGCAAGTGCGATTATACAACAAGAGTCTAGAGAATACGCAGAGCGTATGGACGATAAGAAGTTTGCTAGGGAAATGGATTTAAAACGCCTAGAAAGGGAAGACTACGATAAATATCTTGAAGTATGCAGAATTGTAGGATGGCCAACAGGGAAAAAGAATGATTCAACAAAAGAATGTCCTAATTGTGGCGTTAAAATCTCAGAAACTGCTAAATTCTGTCCGGTGTGTGGAACTGAGATACAAAAAGTGAAAGTAAAATGCCCAAATTGTGGGAAATTGGTTACAAAAGATGATTTATTCTGTAAGAACTGTGGAGTTAAATTAAGAGGTTAGTTATGTGTTTTAAAAAGAAAATAGAAAAAGAGGTTAATGCAAATTTATATGAAGATAGGAAAAATATCTTACTTGCTTCGCAAGAAATGGACATTATTAAAGAACTGGATTCAGATTCAAAATATGAAAAAGAAATAGAAGCTATTCAAGATGAGCTTTTGTATATTTCTCCAAGAAGTAATAAACAGGTATGTCAGATTGACGATAAAATTCGAGATAAAATCGGGGAAATTAGGCTTGTTTTGAATAATAAAAAAGATCCTGACGAGGATATTGTTAAATCAATGTTTAAGGAAATTCGAATATTAATCAAAGAAAGAGAGGCAAAGGAGCTTAAATAGTATGTGTTTTAGAAGAAAGCCATTAAAAACAGTCACAAAGAATGAAATAGTAGATGCTATTTGTATGTTAGAGCGAGAAGAAACATCTATAGAGAATAAAATTATGCAGCTATCTACGGCTATTAAAGCTCTAATAGAGGAAGGACAAAGCTTTTCAGATAAGCTTGAGAAAATCTTTATAGTTAAGAAGATTACGAATTTAAGTGAGCAAAGAAGCCGTCAAATTAAACAGGGGCTTTATGTTTTATATAACATAAAGATGGCTAATAGATTAAAGGATGTGCTGGAAGATAAACAATTAGTAAAGAATATTTCTTCATTAAAATTTTCATTGTGTTTAGAAGATCAAAAAGAATTGGCTTTGTTTTTAAATGACGCATTGGATACAAAAACAAAACATGAGGATGTGTTAACGAATGCGGACGATACTTACGTTACGGTTAAATCCATGTTTGATGAAAATATGAAGATTTATGGAATAACGGACGTTGATGAAGATGAACTAATGGCTTTATTTGAACTAAAGAATATGCCAGATAATGCAGATAGTGAGGATTCTAGGGAGATTAGATAATGGAAGAATTAAGGTGTCCTATATGTGGAGGTCAACTAGAAATAGAGGATAGAAGCCTGGGAATATTTAAGTGTTTGAATTGTGCGAATAAAACAAAATTAGATATACATGAAATTCCACAAAGTCAGCTTATTACGCAAAACAGTCAAGAAGATGCCGAGATTTTAGTATCTACTACCTCAACAAAGGAAGATGAAAATAAAAAAGAAAGGCATAATTATGTTTTTCAAAAATCTATAAATATCCTTGTTCTTTTAGTTGGACTATTATTGTTGATTCTAAGTATTTATATAGATTTTTCGAACTTTATTTCAAAAGGAAATATTCAATTGTTAGAAGCTATTATTATTCTTTCTGTTGGTGTTGGGACGGGAATTGTATCTATTGTATTATCCAAGATTAAAGCAAACACAAACCTAGGAATTATAGCTTTAGGAGTGTTTAAAATTGCTATTATGATACTAATTGTATTTGGCGCTCTTTACGCGCTATATACGCGCAATTTATTTATATAATATTGACTATAACTCCTTTATTTTGCTACAATTATGCAGGTGTATTATTAGGGTTTTAATACATGTAAAGGACTATAAGAATTAATGATTACAAGTTTTTTTAGATATAATGGTTTTACTCCATTATCAATTCTAGTATTTTTTGCGTATGTTGTAGTTATTTTGGTAGCTATTGTTAGCCATGAATTAGCGCATGGTTATGTTGCGTACTGGAATGGTGATCCTACAGCAAAGATTAATGGTAGATTATCATTAAACCCATTTAAACATTTAACTCCTATAGGAACTCTAATGATGCTTCTTGTTGGTTTTGGATTTGCAAAGCCAGTTCCTATTGATTCTAGAAATTTTAGAGATTTTAAAAAGGGCATGATTACAACATCTTTAGCAGGTGTTACTGTTAACTTTATATATGCGTTTATTGCTTCTATTGCTTTAGCAATACTTGTATATGCAGTCGGTGGAAAAACAACAGATAGCCAAGCAAAGGTGTATGCTTTTAATTTCTTCTATTATCTTTTCTATTTCTCAATGCAAGTAAATATTCTTCTTGCTGTTTTTAATCTACTTCCACTTTATCCGCTTGATGGCTTTAGAATAGTAGAGACTCTTGCTTTGCCAGACAATAAATACGTTGTATTTATGTATAGATATGGAAATTTTGTTTTATTAGGTTTTATCGCATTATCTTATTTGATGTCTCAAATGGGATTACCTACATTGTTTGGAATGGTAAACGATATATCTATTAAAGTATTTAATATTATTTGGGGCGGAATTTTAGGGGTAACGATTTAATGGCAGATAAGATTTTTGAATATCATCCATCTGATGTCGTAAGTCTTAATATTGAGGACTTTAATGGTCCTATTGATACTTTGTATCAATTAATCGTTTCCAATGAAGAATATGGTGAGAAATACAGTATTTCAACATTCCCATTACATTTAGTAACAAATCAGTTCGTTGTGTATTTGTCTCAATTAGACAGAATTGATATGGATGTGGCTTCAGATTTTATCAAGATTGGTACTGTTTTATTAAAGTTAAAAGCTGCAGCATTAGCTAGAGCTCAAACAGAAGAGATTGAGGAAGAGGAAGAAGACACTGACGAAAGCGAGTTAAGAAGAAGATTGGAGATTTATAAGATTGTTCAAGACAATGTAATTAATCTAAAATCTAGAGAAAAAATATATAGAATTAATAGAAAACCTAAGTTTACTGATGCTGATGCAATTATCGTTATAGATAAATTTAATCTAGATGCATTGTTAGATGCCTTTGGTGTAGTTGCTATGCGTCAAGAAGAAAAGAAGATTGCAGATGGTATTAAATCTATTCCGAAAGATAGATATCCAGTCTCAGAAGAAGCTTTAAGAGTAACTAAGCTTGTTTATGAGAAAAAGAAGGTAGGTTTCTATTCATTATTTGAAGATCATCCAGACAAGAGTCAGGTTATATCGGCATTTCAGGCTATTTTGAGACTTGTATCAAAGCAAGTTTTATTAACTGAACAAGAAGGAAAAGAGATTCAAATCGAATTTAACCCAGAATTTGACGTTGAAGGTGTAAATTTAGAATTACTTGCTGCTGATGATCAAGAAGGTTTAAATAAAGAAGATAATAAAGAGGAAAATAAGTAATGGAAAACTTAGTACAAACAGTTGAAGCAATTTTATTCGCTGCTGGTGTGCCAATCAGTAGAAAAGAAATCATGGAAAAATTGCCAGATGATGTTTCTAGAAAGAATTTAAATGATGCTGTAGATAAGCTTGCACAAAAATATAGCGGAGATAGCGGTATTTTATTACAACAATTTGAAGATAAGCTTCAATTCTGCTCAAATGATAAATATGGCGATATTGTTTCTGTTATTTTGCAACCAGTTAAAGAAAAAGAGCTTACTAAGAGTTTGATGGAAGTTCTTTCTATTATTGCTTATTTCCAACCAATAAAGAAGTCTACAATAGAGGAATATAGAGGCGGTGGTGATGCGGATTACGCGCTATCAATGCTTCAAAAGGCCGATTTAATCTATGTTTCTGGCTACGCACAAACTCCAGGACGTCCAATGTTATATTCAACAACAGATGGATTCTTAAAGAAGTTCGACTTAAGAGATTTATCTGACTTGCCAGGTATCGAAGAAGTTAAACAAAGAATGATTGAACTTGGAAACTTCAATGCACAAAGAGAAGGCTTATATAGGGAAGACGGAATGGATCTAAGTGATGATATAGAAGAAAAGACAGATTATCAATTACAACAAGAAGCTGAGTTTGAAGACGAATTTGGTGCATTTGATGATGAAGATCCAGAGTTCCTAAAGGATGATAATATTGAAGAGTATTCAGGCGATGATGACGAAGTTGGAGAACTTGAAGACAGAGATGTTGAGGAAGAATCTAATGAAGAAGACGATAGCGACGAGATGCCTTTCTAGAACAATAAAGATCAGATTATTTAAGTGGTTAGCGTAATTGCTGGCCACTTATTTTTATTAAACAATAAATGAATATTTATGTATATTGTGTATAAATATAAAACTGTCATTTTAAAGTTTAATTACAAAATTTGAGCTTAGATTGCGAATCTTTTCAATTCATATTTCTGATTGTTCATCTTTAAATTATGAATTCAATGTGTAGAATTTAATATTACAAGATTCTCCTGTATTTTATATCAAATAGCCATTATATTTCTTAAAGAATTTTAAATTAAGTCAATATTCATAAATATATTTGAAACATAGCCAAATAATGAGTATTTATATTATAGAAAATATTTGGCTTACATTGATTTGATCTGAGTTTAATTATGAGAATCAGCATAACTTGTAAAAGATAGCAAGAATGATAGTTATGAAAAGTAGGTTAATTGTATTGATTATGTATAAAAATAGAATTCTAAATTAGCATTATCATATATTTAGGAGTTCTTATTTAGTTGCTATTTTTCTTTTATTTCTTTAATATTAGTATCGAGAATAATTAATTGAAGGAAACAATAGACAATGGAAAGATTAAATAAATATCTTGCATCATGTGGTGTAGCTTCTAGAAGAGGAGCAGATAAGCTAATAGAGGAAGGTCACGTAAAAATCAACAATAAGCCTGTTGATCAACTTGGCGTTTTAGTTAATCCAGATATAGATAAAGTTTCTGTTGATGGTATCATTGTTACTCCAATTAATAATTTCTCATATGTTATGCTATACAAGCCAAAGGGATGTGTAACTACAGTATCCGATGAAATGGGTAGAAAAACAGTTTATGACTATCTACAAGATTTATCTATTCCTCATTTAGTACCTGTAGGTAGATTGGACTATGATACTGAAGGTCTTTTGTTATTAACAAATGATGGCGATTTAGTTCATGATTTAACACACCCATCTCATGAAGTTCCAAAAACGTATATTGTTAAGGTAAATGGACAAGTTCTTGAACATAAGCTTGCTCAACTAAGAAAAGGCGTTATTATCGATGATGGTAATGGTAATAAGGTTAAAACAGATAGAGCAAAGGTTAAACTTGTTGGATTCGAAGATGATACATCAAGATTCGAAGTTACAATTCATGAAGGTAAGAATAGACAAATTCGTAAGATGTTTGAAGCCGTAGGCGAAGAAGTTATTTTCTTAAAGCGTGTATCAATAGGTGATTTAAGATTAGGTGGCCTTGCTAGAGGAAAATATAGATATCTAAATGATGCTGAAATTGAGTATTTAAAGCGCCTATAATCCAAAAATTTTCTATAATTTAGCGATTAATTTTCTATTAATTTTTTATTGATAATTTTTTAACAAATTGTTTGCCTTTTAAAGAGTCAGTCTATATAATATCTATGATTTATTACATAGATAGTAAATTGTTATGTTATTTTTGAAAAATTTTTTGGAGGTTTCTATAAATGGAAAATAAAGATCTTCTAGCTAATATCGCTAAAGTAGATAAAGCTACAGAAAAGACAAAGAACTTTATCAATTCTTTAGTTGACCAAGGCAGTTTCGTTGAAACAGATGTCTTCATGGCAGGAAAGTGTTTTGATGATGCTACTGAGGCTTTAGGAGAAGGCGTAGTAACAGGTTACGCTACAATTAATGGAAATCCAATTCAAATTTTTGCACAAAATGCTGAAGTATTAAAGGGAAGCTTAAGTGCTGCACATGCTGAAAAGATTAACAAGTGCATCTCAAGAGCTGTTAATTCAAAAACTCCTTTAGTATCTATTATCGACAGCTGTGGTGCTAGAGTTGGAGAAGGTGCTTCTGTAATGGAAGGTTATGCGAAGATTATCGCTGCAAGCACAGAACTAAATGGTTATGTTCCTCATATCTGCGTAGTTAAGGGTGTAAGCGTTGGTTTAATGTCTTCATTTGTTGCAAGTGCAGATTTCGTATTTATGTCAAAGGATGCAGTTATGTCAGTTAACTCTCCAATGTACCTTGTTTCTGGTTTAAAGAATTTCCCAGTTGATTATAAAGAACAATTAGGCTTTAAGGCTTATAAGGCTAAATCTGATTTAGCTCATTTCACATATAAGGATGAAGCTGATTTATCATCTCAATTAACAAAGTTAATCGATGCTATCTCTGATACAGATGCAAACATCGAAGAAGATGATCCAAATAGAGTAGATCCAAGCTTAGAATCAATGGATGCTGTAGAAGCTGTTAAGGTTATCGCAGATAAGAATTCAATTATCTCATATTGCCCAGACTATGCTGCAGATGTTGATTGTTCTATCGCTAAGGTTAACGGAATTACAGTTGGTTTTATCGCTACAAAGGGTGATTACATCACATCTGATGGTTTAACAAAGGCTACTAACTTTGTTAAGAAGCTAGATAACAACGAAATTCCTCTAATTACTCTTGTAGATACAAAGGGTATCGATACTAACTTAGAATCAGAGTTATCAGGAATTGCAAAGAAGTCATATAACTTAATCGCTGCTGTTGCTACATCAGAAATCGCTAAGATCGGTGTTGCTTTCGGTAATGCAATTGGTTATGGATATACAGCTTTAATGAGCAAGTCTTTAGGATTTGGATATACTCTTGCTACATCAAAATCAAAGATTTCTCCAGTATCTGAAGAAGTTGCTGTTGCTATGATGTGTGATCAATTAAAAGCTGAAAAGAAGACAGAAAACTTACAAAAAGTTTCTCAAAAGTATGCAGATATGCAATTAAATCCAGTAAATGCTGCTAAAGATGGTTATGTAGATAACGTTATCGAAGCAACAAACTTACGTCCATATATTGCATCAGCTTTATTAATGCTTTTAGGACTTTAATTGAGGTTTAGCAATGAAGAAAGTAAGAAATCTTATAATCGCCGTATCACTTATAATTCTTTCAGTATGCATGTTTGGTGCATGTGAATTAACTTATGGTGAACCAGATAGTTTACATATCGGAGAAGCTTCTTTCGGCGAGAAATTGTCTATTGGATTACAAGTATCATTACTAGGTGTTGGAACTGTATTCTTAGTTCTTGCTTTATTAATTCTATTTGTTAATGTATTAAAATATGTTTTCCAATTTGTTGGAAAGGCAAAAGTTAGCAAGAAATCAAAGAAAGTAGAAGATGTACCAGTAATGGTTGATGCTCCAGTAGATGAAACAGCAAGTGAAGACGACGAAATCGTTGCAGTTATTACAGCAGCTCTTATGGCATATTATGATGCTCAAGCAGCTACTACATATAAATCTAACGTTAAATTCAAGGTTAGATCTATTAAAGAAATTAAATAAGTAAATAATTAGGAGAAATATATTATGCGTAAATTCAATATTAATGTTAATGGCAAAGCATATGCCGTTGAAGTAGAAGAAGTTGTTGATGGTTCTACATCAGCTGCTCCAGTTGCAGCTCCAGTTGCTGCTCCTGTAGTAAAAGCTGCTCCAGTTGCTGCAGCAGTAAATGGTAAGCCAGTTAAGACACAAATGCCTGGTCTTGTTAAGAAGCTTTGCTTTGCAAACGGAACACAAGTTAAGGCTGGTGACACAATTGTTATTCTTGAAGCTATGAAGATGGATACTCCAATCGCTGCTCCAAGTGCAGGTGTAATTACATATTCAACATCAGAAGGCGCAAACGTAGATACAGGCGCTGTTATTGCTACAATCGCTTAATAAGGAGGCTATAAATGGTTAGCTTTTTCTCAACTATACCATCATTTTCTTTAGGCGAATCTCTAAAGGCATTATGGGAATCAACAGGTTTCATGACAAGTTTGACACCAATTTGGCAAAACTTAATCATGATGGCTATTGCTGGTGTTCTTATTTACCTTGCTATTGCTAAAGAATTTGAACCAAACTTATTATTAGCTATTGGTTTTGGTATGTTCATTATTAATATTCCTGGCGCTTACCAAGCTTTATATGGTACTCCTCGTGTGAATGAATTAGGTGAGTTCCTTGTCGCACACGGTTCTAAAGTAATCGAAGAAGGAACAGAAGGCTTATTCTTCTACCTATATAAAGGTGTTGAATGGGTTATCTATCCACCAATCATTTTCTTAGGTATCGGCGCTATGACAGACTTTGGTCCACTTATTGCAAATCCAAAGAGTTTAATTATGGGTGCTGCAGCTCAACTTGGTATTTTCGTAACATTCATCGTTGCTATTAATATCGGTTTCACAGGCGAAGAAGCAGCTGCTATCGGTATCATCGGTGGTGCTGATGGTCCTACAGCTATTTATGTAACAACAAAGCTTGCTGCTCATTTACTTCCAGCTATTGCTGTTGCTGCTTACTCATACATGGCTTTAATTAAGGTTATTCAACCACCAATTATTAAGGCTTTAACTACACATAAAGAAAGATTAGTTGTTATGGAACAATTAAGAACAGTTTCTAAGACAGAAAAGGTTGTATTCCCAATTGCAGTTACTGCAATCGTTGGTGTATTACTTCCATCTGCATTACCTCTATTAGGTATGTTAATGTTAGGAAACTTAATGAAGGAATCAGGCGTTGTTCCAAGACTTGCAAATACTGCTAAGAACGAATTAATCAACATTATTACAATTTTATTAGGTTTATTAGTTGGTACAAAGGCTACAGCCGATGTATTCCTAAGTGTTCAAACACTTGAAATCTTATTCATTGGTGTTGTTGCATTCAGCTTCGGTACAGCAGGTGGTGTATTAATTGGTAAGTTAATGTATGTTCTATCTGGAAAGAAGATCAACCCAATTATCGGTGCTGCTGGTGTTTCTGCCGTTCCAATGGCTGCCAGAATCGCTCATAATGTTGGTCAAGAAGAAAATCCAAATAACTACTTATTGATGCATGCTATGGGTCCAAACGTTGCAGGTGTTATCGGTTCAGCTGTTGCTGCTGGTGTATTACTTGCCGTATTCGCTTAATAAAGAGAGGTAAATTAAAATGGTTAAAATTACAGAAACTATATTACGTGACGCACATCAATCTCAAGCCGCTACAAGAATGCGTATTGATGAAATGTTGCCAGTTGCAGATAAATTAGATAAGATTGGATACTATTCAATCGAATGTTGGGGTGGTGCTACTTTCGATGCATGCCTAAGATTCTTAAACGAGGATCCTTGGGATAGATTAAGAAAGTTAAGAAAGGCTATGCCTCATACAAAATTACAAATGTTATTACGTGCTCAAAACCTTTTAGGTTACAAGCACTATGCAGATGACGTTGTAGATGAATTCGTTAAGAAATCAATTGAAAACGGTATTGATATCATTCGTATCTTCGACGCTTTAAACGATCCAAGAAATATGGAATCAGCTATGAAGGCTTGTAAGAAGTACGGCGGTATCTGCGAAGCTGCTTTCTCTTATACAACATCTCCAGTTCATACAAACGAATATTTCGTTAACTTAGCTAAGAAGTTAGAAGATATGGGCGCTGATACAATTTGTATCAAGGATATGGCTGGTATCTTACTTCCATATACAGCTTATGAACTTGTAAAGGAATTAAAGGCCGTATTAAAGCCATCTACATTAGTTCATTTACATACTCACCAAACAGCTGGTATTGGTAACTTAACATACTTAAAGGCTATCGAAGCTGGTGTAGATATTATTGACTGTGCTTTATCTCCATTAGGAAATGGTACATCTCAACCTGCTACAGAATCTATGGTTGCTACTTTACAAGGTACACAATATGACACAGGTCTTGATATCAATAAGTTAAATGAATGTACAGAACACTTCAAGAAAGTTGCTGAAAGATTAAAGAAAGACGGTTGGTTAACAGATAAGTCTTTAGCTACAGACGTTAAGGCTTTAATTTACCAAGTTCCAGGTGGTATGTTATCTAACTTAGTTGGTCAATTAAAGAAGATGAACGCTTTAGATAAGTTCGATGCTGCTTTAGCAGAAGTTCCAAATGTTCGTAAAGATCTTGGATACCCACCACTTGTTACTCCTTCATCACAAATCGTTGGTACACAAGCTGTATTTAACGTAATCATGGGTGAAAGATATAAGATGGTTACAGCTGAAACTAAGGGTGTATTAAGAGGTGAATATGGTACATTACCAGCTCCAACAAACCCAGAAGTTGTAAAGATTGCTTTAGGTGAAAACCCAGACATCATTACATGTAGACCAGCTGATCTATTAAAGCCAGAACTTGAAAAGTATAGAGAAGAATGCAAGGAATACATCCAACAAGATGAAGACGTTTTATCTTATGCTTTATTCCCACAAGTAGCTCTAAATTACTTCAAGTATCGTCAAGCTAACAATATCAGAATTGATAGAGAATTTGGTGATACACAAAAGGGAATTCAACCTGTTTAATTGAATATTTGAATTAAAACGCATTATAAGAGGTCAAGTTTTGTCTTGGCCTCTTTAATTTTTTATTTAACGAATGTATAATGAAATTATGCCTGTAGCGATTATTGTTATGCTTTGTATCTATGCTGTGTTGTTTGTAGGGTATTTATATACTACATCGCTTGGCGAGAGCAAAATTCGTGGCTGGAATAAGATTTTATTAGCATTTAGCTATTTAGTTATCGCATTTATTGGTTTTGGATTATATAGAGAAACAATGTCATGGGACATTATTTTAATGTTTGCATTGCTATTCACGTTCGTTGGTGATGTAGTATTGCTTTTTGCGTTAGAGATTGGTGCAGCCTTTTTCTCTGTAGGTAACATTCTATTAGTTATTTATGAGATTTGCGTTTTAGAAACATATGGAATACATTTTGATTCATATTGGTGGTTCTTACTTGTATGGGCTGGATTAAATATTGGTTATGCATTACTTGAACACTTCACAGATAGATTTGATTTTGGAAAGAAGAGATTAAAAGCTCTAGCTTATTTATCTTTCGTATCTATCCATGGTTGTTTAGGTATTACAATGTATTTCTTGATAGACGTAAACTGGGCAATTATGCTTGGAATGGGTTCATTCTTATTTATGCTATCTGATTATGTTTTAGCTTCTTATTTATTCTCAGTTCATAAGTATTCAGCACTTCAAAAACTAAATACTTTCTTATATTTTGTAGGCATTTGTCTTATAGCTTTATCTACTGTTAAATTCTAATTGTTGTATATATTTTTCGCATGTTATAATACATAATATGAAAATATTATTAGTTAATGACGATGGTATATATGCTCCTGGTATTATGGCACTTGCAAAGGTGTTAAAAAAGGACCATGAGGTTACAATTATTGCTCCAGAAAGACAAATGTCTGGAACTTCTCACTCAATCACATTCTATGGTTATTTGAATTTTGAAAAATTAGACCTTTTAGACGATGTAGATAGTTATATTTTAAATGGTACTCCTGCTGATTGTACAAAGTTTGGAATGGATGTCATTCTAAAGAATGAAAAACCAGATGTTGTAATATCTGGTATTAATAATGGATACAATCTTGGAACAGATGATGTTTATTCAGGAACAGTTAATGCTTCTATGGAAGGAGCTATCTCAAAAGTTAAATCTATTGCTGTATCTCAAAAATATGGTTTAAAATCATATGATTATTCAGCAGAATTTATCGCTAAGAATTTAGATTTATTCTGTTCTATGATAGATGAAAAGAATAGAATCTCTTTATCTATCAATATTCCAGGATATAGAGAAGAGATTAAAGGCGTTAAAATCGCAAAAGTAGGCGAGATTAGATATAACGACTACTATTTATATGAAGAAGATAAAGGATACCACATTATGGGCGATCCTATTCCAGATTTAGAAAACGAAGCAGATTCTGATGTTGAATATAATAAAGAACGTTATATAACAGTTTCTTTCGTTAAACACGAATATAACGATTTAGAATCATATAATAAATATAAGGATATTGATATAAGTCTATGAGAATTATAGTAATAGGTGGCGGTCCTGCTGGGATGTTTTCAAGTGGTTTGCTTGCTCAAGAAGGCCATACTGTTACTTTAATTGAAAAAAATGAGAAATTAGGTAAGAAATTATACATTACAGGAAAGGGTAGATGTAATGTTACTAATGATTCAGATAGAGAAAATTTAATTAACAATATTGTTTCAAACCCAAAATTTGCTATTGGTGCATTATCTAAATTTTCGCCAAGAGATACAATGTCTTTCATTGAATCTATGGGATGCCCATTAAAAGTTGAAAGGGGCAATAGAGTATTTCCTGTATCAGATAAATCATCAGATATTATTAAATGTTTTGAAAAATTTATAAAACAAGCAGGTGTTTCTATACATTTAGAAGAGACCGTTCTTTCTATTAAGAAAGAAAACGATTTATTCCATGTATCAACACAAAAAGCAGATTATGATTCAGATATAGTAGTAATTGCTACAGGCGGTGTTTCATATCCAACAACTGGTTCAACAGGCGATGGATATAAATGGGCAAGAGAATTCGGACACTCAATTGTTGATGTAAGACCAGGTCTTATTGGCCTTCAAGTTGATGGGGTTGAAGGACTTGCAGGATTAACACTAAAGAATGTTCAAGTGTCCGCTATTGTTAATGGCAAGGAAGAAGAATTTGAATTTGGTGAAATGTTATTTACTCACCATGGAGTATCTGGCCCTGTAATTCTTTCATTATCTTCAAAAATTAATAAGTATTATGTCAATAAAAAATTCAATAGATCAATATCTATTTCTATAGATTTAAAACCAGCACTAGATCACGATACATTAGATGCTCGTTTTATTAAGGATTTAGGTATGAAATCTAATATGGATATAAAGAATATACTTACAGATTATATGCCAAAGTCTTTAATACCTATCTACCTAAAACAAGCAAAAATAGGTGAAAACATTAAAGGAAATGCTATTACTAAAGCACAAAGAGAAGCTTTAATTAATACAATAAAGAATATGAAATTTAATGTTAAAAATATGGACAATATAGAACAGGCTATTATTACATCTGGTGGAGTAAATGTTAAGGATATTAATCCAAAAGATATGCAATCAAAACTAGTTCCAGGATTATATTTCATAGGGGAAGTATTAGATATTGATGCATTGACTGGTGGATTTAATATACAGCTTGCATTATCTACAGCTTTTGCTCTTGCTAAAAGCCTAGAATAATTAATTGAATTAATCATATATTTTATATATAATATATGAATTAGAGGTTGATATGATAAATATTGCGATTGATGGACCAAGTGGAGCAGGAAAATCTACAATTAGTAAGCTTCTTGCTAAAAAATTAAATATTACATATTTAGATACAGGTGCAATGTATAGAACAGTGGCTCTATATTGCATTAGAAATAATGTGTCTATTTCAGATCCAATTGCAGTAGAATCAATTTTAGATAATATCAACATTTCTTATACAGGTTCAGCATTAGATAAACATATATGTCTAAATGGGGAAGATGTATCTTTAGCAATTAGAGAACATCAAATCTCAAAAGCAGCTTCTGATGTATCAAAAATCAAGGCTGTAAGAGTTTTCCTTGTTAATATGCAAAGAAAAATCGCATCTGAAAGCGACGTTGTTTTAGATGGTAGAGATATAACAAGTGTTGTTTTACCTAATGCAAAATACAAATTCTTCTTAACTGCATCTCCAGAGATTAGAGCGCAAAGAAGATATGAAGAACTAAAGCAAAAAGGACAAGAATTGCCATATGAGCAAATTCTTAAAGATGTAATAGATAGAGATTATAACGATTCGACAAGAAAAGAATCACCACTTATTCAAACTGAAGATTCTATTTTAGTAGATAGTTCAGATAAAAGTATCGATGAAGTGGTAGATTTTATGATGTCATATATTAAATAGAGGGAATTATGGCCAAAGTAGTAGATCAAGTAGATAATTTAGCAACAATTGAAACAAAACAACCACAAGATGGAGAAAGAAGATATAAAAACAGTCTTTTCTATTCCATTGCTATTTGGGTTGCAAAAAAATTAATGTATGTTTTATGGCCAACTAAAGTTTTCTATAAAGAAAGATTTAATATTGAAGGTAGAGCAATAGTTACATGTAACCACTATTGCAGATTAGATACAAATCCAATCATTAGAACATTCTATGAAAAGAGACCTTTTAGAGTTCTTCTTAAAGAAGAATTAATGAGAGATGATGGATTTGTTTCAAGATTCTTAGACCAAATTGGTGGTATTCCAGTTCATAGAGGTAAGGCAGATATTAGAGCAACTAAAAGAGCTTTAAGAGCCTTAAAGAATGATGAACAATTAATTATTTATCCAGAGGGAACAAGAAATAAGGCAGACACAAAAGAAATGGGACCAATTAAAGAGGGTACTGCAATGTTTGCTATTAAGACAAAGTCTCCAATTGTTCCAATGATGCATTATCGTTGTGCTAAATGGTACAGAAAGAATTATTTCATTGTTGGTAATCCATTTACATTAGAAGAATTCTACGACGATAAATCTGCTGATGTTAATATGAAAGCAACTAAAAAGATTGAACAAAAATACGCAGAGCTTAGAAAAGAAATTGACGAAATTGTTGAAGTATATCACGGTAGCGTTAAAAAATATGAAAAGGCTCATGCTATCGAGGGAAAATGCAAATAATCGTTGCTAAAAATGCAGGATTTTGTAAGGGCGTTCAAAATGCAATAAATAGTGCATATTCTATTGAAGGCGGCTGCTATACATTTGGCAATTTAATTCATAACGAAATCGTATTAAAACAATTAGAAGAAAATAACATCCACGCTATAAATTCGCTTGATGAATTTAAGGGTGGAACTTTGCTTATTCGCACACATGGTGTAGGAAAAGATGTTTATGATGAACTTGAAAAAAGAGGAATTCATTACATTGATGCAACATGTCCTTTTGTTAAAAGAATCCATGATTTAGTTAAAGAAAATTATGATAATGGCAAGAAGATTATCATTATTGGAGATAAGAATCATCCTGAAGTTGTAGGTACTAATGGATGGTGTAATTATGAGGGAATTATTATCTCAAATGAAAAAGATGTTGAGTTATTAGATCCAAATTTAGACTATTTCTGTGTAGCACAAACTACTTTCGACTCTTATTTATATAAAATTATAATTAATTTAGTTAAAAATAAAGTTAATTTAGTTGCTAACGCAAATACGATTTGTTATACTACTACCGGTAGACAAGAAGAAGCTGAAAAATTAAGCAAAAAATGCGATTTAATGCTTGTTATAGGCAGTAAAACATCAAGTAACACAACAAAACTTTTTAATATCTGTTCTAACAATTGTTCTACATACTTAATCGAGAATTTAGCAGACCTAAAATCTGTTGAATATAAAAATAATAACGTAGTTGTCGGCATAGTAGCCGGCGCGTCAACTCCTCAAGAGTTGATTATGGAGGTAAAGAGACACATGAGCGAATCTCAAGAAAACAAGAAAAACACTGCAGTCGAGAGTGGTAAAACAGAATTTGAATTAGCTATGGCAAAATTAGATGTTAAGTCATCTAAGGGTATGCAAATTAAGTCAGGAGACAGATTAAACCTAACAGTTATCTCTGCTGATGCTAATGGTATTAAGGTTAATTTCAATGGAAAGAAGGATGGTTTCATCGCAGCTGCTGATGCAGAAGCTGAAGGCGTTGAATACAATCCAGCAAATTATAAAGAAGGAGATTCAATCAGAGCGCAAGTTATAGATATGCCTAAGGGCGCAGATGCTACTTTATTCTATTTCTCTAAGAAGATCATCGATCAAAAGAATAAAGATTGGGATGAATATGCTAAGAAGATTTCTGAACCAGAATTCAAGGTTACAGTTTCTGAAGTTGCTACAAAGACATTCAAGAATGAAGATGGCACAGAAGTTAAGAGAGCTTCAGGTCTTAAGGCTAAGTTTGGTCCATATGATGTATTTATTCCATCATCACAAGTTAAGGGATCAGGATTTGCTAATGAAAATGAATTAGCTGAAAAGGTTGGTAAGGAATTAACAGTTAGAGCTATTAAGTCTAATAAGGACGGCGAAGGCGATTTAGTTGTTAAGCCACATCAAACAGTATTTGCTTCAGCTAAGGTTATCTTAGAAGAAAAGAAGGCTGCTAAGAAGGCTGCTGAAGAAAAGGCATTTAACGAATTCTTCGAAGTTGGTAAGGTTGTTAACGGTAAGGTTACAAAGTTCGAAACATTTGGTGCTTTCGTTAAGGTTAACGGATTTGAATGTTTAGCACATGTTAAGAATCTTTCTTACAACAGAAATGCTAAGCCAGAAGACGTATTAGAATTAAACAAGACATACAGCTTCGTTATCTTAGACATCACAGTTGATGGAGATAAGAGAAGAGTATCTTTAGGTTATAAGCAATTACAAAAGTCATTATATGAAGAAGCTTTTGAAAAGTATCCTCTAGGTTCAACAGTTACAGGACCAGTTAAGAGCGTTACAAATTATGGTGCTTATGTACAAATCGAAGATGGCGTTGATGGATTAGTTCCAGTTGGCGAAATCTCAAGACAATATGTTAAGGATCCAGCTGATTTCTTAAAGGTTGATCAAGAAGTTACAGCTCAAATCATTAAGTTTGACGTTGCTAAGGGCAAGATCACATTATCTATCAAGGCATTACTTCCAGAAGAAGAAGTTGTTGCTGAAGAAGCTGCTGAAGAACACAGCGCAAGAAGAAATTCTCGTAACTTAAAGAAGTTCGAAACAGCTGATGCTCCAAAGAAGAAGTCTAAGAAGGCTGAAGTATCTGAAGAACCACAAACATATTCTACAGGTGACTCAGAAGGCGTATCTTTAGGTTCATTATTAAAGGACTTAGGATTAGACGGAAACGACGACTAATTTGCTTAAAAACATCGATATTTTGGGGCTATTTTCGTAGCCCCAAAAATAAAAAAAATAATTTTAAAAAACCCTTGACAGCAGCGAATGAAATATAGTATATTTTAAACGTTGCGAGAGAGCGACGGGGTGTAGCGCAGTTGGTAGCGCGCATGGTTTGGGACCATGATGCCGGGAGTTCGAGTCTCTTCACCCCGACCAACAAAAGCAACATAAAAAATAATATGGGCCATTAGCTCAGTTGGTTAGAGCAACCGGCTCATAACCGGTCGGTCGGGGGTTCGAGTCCCTGTTGGTCCACCATGAAAAAAGCACTTCGCTTATGCGAGGTGCTTTTTTGTATAACGAAAACCACGCGATAGTCGCGTGGTTCTAAAAAGGTTAACCGATGAACAAAAACCCTTCATTTGTGATAAAATAGCAGAGA
>DFIJ01000165.1 GCA_002372775.1 Christensenella sp. UBA3700 | reverse complement strand
TTCTCTTATATGCCATAGCAGATGAACCGATTTGTGTCTTTTCAAATGGTTCTTCGATTTCCTTAAAGCTTTGTAGAATTCTTACATCATTTGCAAACTTATATGCAGATTGAGCTACTTGAGATAGCCCAGATAAAATGTTGTAATCGTATTTTCTTGTATATGTTTGACCAGAAACTGAGAAATATTTATCAAATCCCATTTTCTTGCAAACTAATTTATTTAATTCTTTAACCTTATCATGATCTCCATCGAATAATTCAAGGAAGCTTGCTTGAGTTCCTGTTGTTCCCTTAACACCACGAAGTCTTGTGTTGTTAATTAAATATGTAAGGTTTTCATAATCAAGTTGTAAATCTTGTAACCAAAGAGCAGCTCTTTTACCAACTGTTACAAGTTGAGCTGGTTGTAAGTGTGTATAACCAAGAGTTGGCATACCAGCATATTCTTTAGCAAACTTAGATAATTTATCCATAACGTTTACAAGCTTATTTCTAACCTTAACTAATGCGTCATGATAAATAATAGCGTCAGAGTTATCTGTAACGTAGCAGCTTGTAGCACCAAGGTGGATAATACCAGCAGCTTTTGGACATTGTTGACCATATGCATAAACATAAGCCATAACGTCATGTCTTACAATCTTTTCTCTTTCTTTAGCTACGTCAAAGTTAATATCGTTAACGTATGCTTTTAATTCATCGATTTGCTCTTGAGAAATTTGTTTTAAACCAAGTTCTTTTTCGCTTTCAGCTAAAGCTACCCAAAGTTTTCTCCAAAGAATCATTCTTGTTTCTTCTGAAAATTGTTCAAGCATTGGCTTAGTTGCATATCTTGTTACTAGTGGATCTACATATGAAAATGCCATAAAAAATAACTCCTTTAATCATTACGTAATATATTATATATTAACTAGCGTAATAATTAAAAGAGTTTTACTCTAAGTTGTGTTAATTTTAATTGTCTTTTTTAGTTAATCTTTTTGTTATTTTATCTGAATTCTCAACTAGTCTACCAAAGCCAATAATTGAGAAGGAAACAAGGAATATTCCAAATATACCAGCTACTAAAATAATTAAGCCGGTAAATGCGTCATCAGCAATCATTAAAACGATGCCTGAAATGATAACAGCTAAGAAACCTAAAACAAAAGTGATTTCTCCAAGTAATTGTAATGTAGAACCTGGATTATCAAAGAATCCTTCTTTTTTCTTCTTTTGTGTTTCTTTTTCTTGAACTTTGCTTGGTTGTACTGGAATTTCAGCAACTCTTGCAGATTGAGAAGCTACAGGTTGTTTAGTTGCTTCTGCATAATTAGGATTGTGTAAATTGCTTGCACAAAATGGACAGTAGATGGTCTTGTTGTAAGAATCATCTACATCGAATACTTTACCACAAACTTTACATCTAACTTTCATTATTTTATCTCCCTATTAATTAGCTCCAAAAATATTATTTCATTATTTCCTTAACTTAAAATTAAGCGGCTAATTTGAATTTTAACAACACTGGTTCATGATCTGAATATGCAAATCCATCAATTCCTTTCTTACCATTTGTTGTTTTTATATTTTCAATTGAATCTACAACAATATTTGATGAAATGATATATCCATCTACAGCGCAAACAAATGATTCATCTGGAATCCACTCTATATCATTATTTCTACATGTTGGAGAATTATCTGATGCAATAACTTTATATCCATCGATAAGTGATGATGAACCATCTTTATTAAAGAAGAAGCTTAGCCAATCTGGAGCTTTCTTTGTCATCCCAAATACTCTATTAGTATCTTTGTTATATGTGTAATCTGGATTATATGTTAATAAATCATGGTTAAAATCGCCACCAACAATAACATAGGAACCTTCTTCTTGACATGCAGATAAGAAGTCGTTTAATTCCTTAATTTGTTGAGCTCTAATTACACCGCCTTCATCATATGCTGACATATGTGAATTTACTACATATAATTTCTTTCCATTTGATACATTGATAACATTTACTTCAAAACATCTATCTAAATCGAATAATTTAGAGAATGATGATGAGATTGTATACTCTTTTCTTTGTGCAGATTGAATCTTATATCTAGATAATGTAGTAAGACCAGCTTCTACAGATCCATGCATATCATATAAAGGATAAGGAAGATATGCACTATGGAAATTTAAGCAAAATACCGCATCAAGTACAGGGAATGCTGATGTTATCATCTCATATTGATTAACATGATAAGATCTTGTTGAATTAGTATCTACTTCTTGGAACATAGCAAAATCAGGATTAATATCTGATATTGTTTTTATAGCACCTTTTGTATTAAAGATTACATCTTCTTCGGATAACGCTTTACCCCAATGGCCTGCTGTTTTATTGCCATCTTTATCATAACCAGTATCCATAAAGAATGTATAATCCTGAGAATATGCTCCAAATCCGATATTATATGTCGTTATTGAATACACTGTATCTACTGATACAGCACTAAATTCTGAAGGCGTATTTGATGTAATAGATAAGTCTTGATCGCCTACTCTATAGTAGCTAGCAAAGATGTATACAACATATGAAGCTGCTAGAACAATTATAAGCGCAATAACGCTTGCAAAAGTGATAAGTGTCTTAGCAAGAACAGATAATCTTCTCTTTCTCATAGTAATACCCCCTCATAATTTAATTATATAAAAATTGAAGGATTATTGCTAGAAAAGAAGTTTTATTATATCTACTCCTTTTTATTACGCTTACATTCTTGGGCTATGTGTATTGTATAATACTGAAGTATCTCTTTTGTGATTTCTTCGTTATTTTGTAAATAATCGCCAATTGTTTTAAAACATAAATACAATAGGACTAGCTTTAATACATCATTGTCTGTCAATACTAATTTGCTAGAATTATAATCTCCATGTACAATGGCATTTCTATCTATATAATTATCAGATGATGTTACAATTTTTTGATAATATGAATTTATCTTGTTCCAGTAGTTTTCTATTCGTGTCATATTTGAGAATTTTACAAACTCAGAAATCTTACAAGCTCTTTCATATCCATTTTTATATTCTTCTTTATTTTTAATAAAACCGTTGTAAATATTGGCGACATTTTTGTGTTCACTTTCAAGTAAAACAAATAGAGTTCTAGCTGCAGATCTATAATAACCTAATCTAAGATTATCTATAACACTATATATGTCTTCACATTTTTTTATTAATGGTTCATATTTTACTGGAGCATTAAGTAAATGTGAAAATAAAATGCGCACATTTTCGTAATTGCTTATTTTAAGTGAATCTAAAAAATCTTTTTCTGTAACATCATTGTCTAAAATCGGTAAAGCTGGAGTGTCTATAAAGAATATAAAAACACCTTTATCTGCATATTCATACATTTTGTTTAAATATTCTTCTGAAAACAATTTATCTTGTATATCATTCTTCTGATTTTCAAAATCCATAACGGATAAAGCATAGTCCATCAATGCTTTTTCCCTGTCTGTTTCTAATTTTTTTGCTTCAATAAGTTCGGGAATCTCTTTTGAAGATTCTGATATGATTAGGTATTTTTCATTGTCCTCTATGTATAGATTTTCAAGTTCTAATAAATTTTCAAATACGGTTTTATTCTTATCATACTTTATTAGATTTGGATGTTTTTCATTAATCTTTTTATTTTCCGATACTATATAATTCGTCAAGCTTATCACATAGTTCATAATATTTTTTTTGCTTTAAAGATACTTTCTCCGTCAATTCTTTTAAATGCATGTATTCTTTTGAATATTTACGGTCTAGTTCTAAACATCTATTATTGTAATCTAAAATTTTCTTAATATCCATATTTGACTCATCTAGTGTATTATTTTACGAATAATTATGATTGACTCTATCCTTCATCTACAGGAATATCATCGATTGGCGCATCATTAGTAAACTTTTGTCCACAATTAAAACAAACAGTGCGGTTGCTATTTTGCTTTTGTCCACACATTGGACACTGTATAGTTCCATTATTAACTAAAATAGGAAGTATTTTTGTTTTATTGTCGGAATTTATATTTATACTCTCATTTTTAGAGTATTCATTAATATTAATTGAGGTATTAGTTATGTCTGAATCTTTATTGTTTTTTGTCTCATTTGGATTAATATACTTTTGTTGATTACTTATATTAATCTCTCTAATAAGCTCTTCAATTGTTAGTTCTAAGTCACGAATTTTTTTATTATTTTCTTTGTCGTTTTCTAGAGCGTCGATTCTATATGATATAGTTACTAACCCAAAAAATAATACTGAGTTTAAGATAATATCTAAAAAATTTGCAAAAGCCATTAATCTATTATCATGTTCGATATTGTATACCATGCAACAAAGATTGACGATTGCCAAAATTATTCCAATTATAACACATACAATTTTAAATACTGGAGTACGAGATATATATTCTTGATTAACATGAAAATAATAACCACATCTTGTGCAGCGATCTTCATGACTAACAACTAGTCTGCCACAATTTGGACATCTTTTTGTTAGAACAATCTTTTTGTTATTATCTTCGTATTTCATAATATCCTCCAAATTAATACTTATTGTTGAATAATATCGTCTTCTCCAACTAAAGATAATCCATCTACATATATATCATAGACTTCAGTCTTAAATATTGCATCTGGTATCATGATAATCCAATGTAATAGCCAAGGAATGAAATTTACTACCTTAGTGATTATATAACATATAAATCCTATTACTGGCCAATAACTTGGTATTACAAGAATCATATCAATTAAAAGTCCAATAGAACTCAATATTGCAAATGGAATAATAAATACTGAAATGAACAAACACTTTAGTATCTTATAAAACCAATTCTTTTTAGCAATTGAGAATATTGAAACATATTTATATACGTAATTAATTAGTAATTGTCTAAATAGCATTTTTAAATTTTGTCCTTAATCTTTCTAGCATTATCTATCATTTCAATAGCATGAGGTTTTGCAAAGTTTGCACTAGTCTCTCCGCCTATTAATCTTATAATCTCATTTACTAAACTATCTTTATCTAAGATGTTTAATGATGTCTTTGTTGTTTTATCATCTGAAGATTTCTCTATTAGATAGTTTGTATCAGCCATTGCAGCAAGTTGTGGTAAATGAGTAATCGCAAGAACTTGTCTATCTTTAGATATAGAATAAAGCTTTTCTGCAACAACTTGAGCAATATGGCCAGATATTCCTGAATCGATTTCATCGAATATCATAGTATTAATACCATCTAGATTAGCTATAGTATTCTTTAAAGCTAATGTGAATCTAGATAATTCACCACCAGAGATAATCTTAGTTAATTCTCTTACAGGTTGTCCTTTATTAGCAGAGAACATAAACTCCATTTCATCCAATCCGTTTTCTGGAACAGATTCTAATGAATCTATATCAGGAATTTCATTAAATGAAGCAACGAATTTAGCATCTTTCATGCCAAGTTCTTGTAATTCTTTCTCTATCTTTAGAGATAATTCATTTGCTACTTCTTTTCTTGCCTTAGATAAAGCAACAGCGTTGTTATACATATCTTTTAGATAATTAACCTTATCTATCTCTAAGTCTTTTATCTTTTCTTCGCCACCATTTAAGAAATCATATTTTTCTTGAACGCTTTCTAAGTATTCATTGATTTCTTCAACAGTAGATCCGTATTTTCTCTTGATTAATCTAATTTGAGAAATTCTCTCTTCAATTTGAGCAAGTCTTTCTGGATCAAATTCTGATTCATCAGCAATCTCTTCTACAGTTGCTGCTACGTCTTTTAAATCTATTTTTGCAGAATCTAATCTATTTATTAAATCTTCAATTCTATCATCATATTCTGACACTTTATTAAGCTCTGAAATTGCATTAGAAATTAAAGATATTATATTTGTATCAAGTTGATCTCCATTTATTGATTCAAAGGCTTGAGATAATGAAGAAATCACAGATTGAGAATTGTTCATTTTATGGCGAATAGCCATTAATTCTTCCTCTTCTCCATCTTGAATATTAGCTTCTTTAATTTCATTAATCTGATATTCATATAAATCTATATTCTTAGCAACATCAGAAAATGAACCATATTCTTTCAATTTTTGACATGTATCTTTAAAAAGCTTATAAATCTCAGATTGTTTTTCTTTTAATTTTCCTATTTTAGCATATCCATAATCATCCAAAATATCTAAATGAGAATCAGGATTAAGAATGAAATTTGAATCATTTTGACCATAGATATCTACAAGTGTAGAAGTTAATTGCTTAAGCATAGCAAGTGTTACTTTTTGACCATTAATATTGCAAGAGTTTTTGCCATCAATAGTCATAGTACGCTTAATCATTAACTCGTCTTCAATATCTATATCGAATTCGTTTAATATTTCTTTTGCTTTATCTGAGGAAGAGATATCAAAAAAAGCAGTAACAGAAGCTTGCTCTTCACCATATCTTATTAAAGATTTATCTGCTCTTTTTCCAAGAACGAAATTAATAGAATCAATAATAATAGATTTACCAGCACCTGTTTCGCCAGACAAAACATTAAGTCCCTTAGAAAACTCAACTTCTAAGGAATCAATTAATGCGATATTCTTAACAGATAAAGATGTTAACATATTAGAAGAAACTCTTTAGAGTTTTAGCAACGTTTTGTGCTTCTTCAGGAGTTGTTGCTACAGCAATGATACAGTCATCACCAGCAATAGATCCTAAAATAGTTTCAAAATCTTGTTTATCTAAAAAGGCTGCTGCAGAATTTGCAGAACCAGTAACAGTCTTAATTACAACGATATTTCCGGCTGTTTGAATAGATAATACACTTTCCTTGAACAAGTTACCAAACTTTGCAGATATTCCATCTGTAGCGTATTTAACTTGTGTATATTTAAATTTCTTCTTTTCGCCATGCATTTTTACAAGGCCAAGTTGTTTTATATCTCTAGAAATTGTAGCTTGAGTAGCGTCAAAACCTCTTTCAATAAGAATTGCTACTAACTCTTCTTGTCTTTCAATCTCAACTTCATTGATTATTTCAAGAATAGCATTTTGTCTACGATTCATAACTTACACTCCATAATTTTAATTTCTTTGTTATCTTTTGATAAAAATTATCTGTATCATTTTCAAATTTAATAAACTTAACATTATCTTCTGTCTTCTTTAATACAACCTTTGCTCCATTTGGGAAATCAACCATCATCTTGCCATCTACAACAAGCTTTAGATTCTTAGAATCAGAAGTAATTTCCACAACACAATTATCATTTATAACAATTGGCGCAGTTCTTACTGGATATGGGCAAATTGAATTAATTATAAATGCATTAACGTTAGGTGCAATAACTGGACCATTACATGCAAGTGAATAAGCTGTAGATCCTGTAGGTGTTGCTAGCATAATACCATCACCTTTTGTTGAAACGGCGCTAGAGCCATCAATTTTAACGTTAAATACGCCAACTTCTGTAGTTATAGCAGAAGATAGTAATACTTCATTAAGTGCTGAGAATTCCTCATTATTAGCTTCAACAGATACTACTGCTCTATCTACGATTTCAAATCTATGGTTTACTAAATCATCAACTGCTTTTTCTAATTCATCTTTAGAGATTTCTGTTAAAAATCCGATTTTACCACAGTTTACACCAACAATTGGTATAGATTTATTATGTTGTTCTCTAACAACCTTAAGTACAGTACCATCTCCACCAAATGTCATAATAACATCTGAATATTGAGATAATTCTTGTATCTTAACCTTTTTAATGCCGAATATATTTTCATCTGTATTATCTGCAAATACAACTTCAGCACCTTTTTGTGTTAATAAAGAAATAACATGCTTAGCATGTTCTCCATTTTGATCTTTGTTTAAATTTGTGTAAATACCAACTCTCATGTTTATAATTATACACTAATATATGCATATATGCACAAGAATTTATAAAAATTTAAAGAGGATTTTGAACTATTTTTTAAGATAAATTAGATATTCTTTGTTTTTATTAGGTTTTATCGGAGCATTAGTAACACTAACTGGCTTTAATCCAATAGATATAGCATAAGATTTAATATCCTCAATAACCCTATCTATAACCTTTTGAGATTGTACTATTCCTGTTTTAGATAGATATGCTGGTCCACATTCAAATTGTGGCTTTATAAGCGCTATAATCTCTCCATCGTCTTTTAATAATTTAGAAACATTTTCTAAGATTAGCTTTAAAGATATAAAAGATACATCGATAGACATAAAGTCGCATAGTTCCCCAATTTGCTCTACTGTTACAAATCTAGCATTTAATCTATCTCTAACAAATACTCTTGGATCATTTTTAAGTTCTTCAGAAAATGCGCACTCACCTACATCAAGAGCATAAACCTTTTTAGCACCATTTTGTAGCATACAATCGGTAAAACCGCCATTTGAGGCACCGATATCTATACAAATCTTATCTTTTACTGAATATTTGAAATCCGCAAACGCCTTTGCAAGCTTATCTCCACCAAGTGATGCAAATTTAAAAGATTCAAGAATCTTTACGTTATCTGAGTCTTTAACCTCTAGTGCTACCTTATCTACGATTTTATCGTTAACTGAAATAAAGCCAGACTCTATTAATTGTTTGGCTTTTGTTCGAGATAAATTATTGTTTATAGATAAATATTGATCTAATCTCATTGAAGTGACTTAACTAAATCTCTTAGATAATATGAATCTAAGTGGTTTTGTTGTAATAAATCTGCTTGAGAAGCGTTCTTCAAAATCTTGTCATCAATACCTAGTAAATGTAAATCTACATTATGTATATTATTTTTTAAATAATATTCCATACAAGCTGAACCAAACGATCCAGATATTACATTATCCTCAATTGTAATAATTGTCTTATCTTTAATATCGTCTAAAACTTTCGTATCTAAAGGCTTTATGAATCTTGCATTTACTAAAGATACTGGAATCTTTTCTTCATTTAAGAATTCTACAGCATGAGAAGCAATAGAAACCGCTGTAGCCCCTGTTGCTAAAATTACAACTTTAGAATCTTTCTTTTGTAGATATTCCCAAGTACCTAATTCTACTTTCATATGTGTAGAATAATCTATTCTTACATTACCTTTTGGATATCTGATAGCCATAGGTCCAACGTAGTTTTGAGAATAAACAAGCATATTTTCAAGTTCTACACCATCTTTTGGTGCTGCAATTACCATATTTGGCATTAATCTTAGAAAAGATACATCATATATACCTTGGTGTGTTTCACCATCATTAGATACAATACCAGCTCTATCTATTAATAGTTTTACGTTTAGATTAGATAAACATATATCATGTAAAACTGAATCAAATGCTCTTTGTAAGAATGTAGAATATACAGCAAAATATGGTTTTTTACCGCCAATTGCTAAACCGGATGACATAGTAGCTGCATGTTCTTCACAAATACCAACGTCAATAAATCTATCTGGGATCATAGTTTTGAATAAATCAAGACCTGTTCCTTCGTCCATAGCAGCAGTAACGGCATAAATATCTTTATCTTCTTTTGCCATATCTGCAAGTTTATCTCCCATAATATGAGAGAATGAAGGTTTTTCCCAGTGTTTTGGAGAATATCCATGGTATGTTGTTGGATTAAGTTCCGCTTCTTTTAATCCTTTACCTTTTTTTGTTTTAACATGGATAACTATAGATTTTTTACTACGTTTTGCATATGTTAAAGCATTGATTAATTCTTCAATATTATGACCATT
>DFIJ01000021.1:37093-37543 GCA_002372775.1 Christensenella sp. UBA3700 | reverse complement strand
TATAAAATAGCAATTAATTTATAATTCACCCTATGAATAAAAGAGAGGAGGCACTGCCTCCTCTCAGTAATAACGCTATAGATCATCAGAAGTAAGATTATCTATGCTTACGCGAGTTGTTTCGTGGATCTCGTTATCGAGTTGTTCCCACTCCCTTTTGTTTCTGCGATGCATTATTTTATTGTACTTCTTAAGTACATTTTGTAATGCCTCTTCTTGAACTTCTTGATCTTTTGTCATATTATTTATATTCATTTAGAAATGATTCCTCCTTGTGTAAAGTATTAATAACTTCCAAGGATTAATATGACTTTGGCATTTCCGCCAAAATCAAATGACCCTGGCGTTATCATATTTGGTTTATCATAAAAACAAACCTATGTAAATAAAAAAGTCCAAAACGGCTGATTCGCTTTGGACTATTGTTGGTGGAAACTATAGGGCTCGAAC
>DFIJ01000021.1:0-37016 GCA_002372775.1 Christensenella sp. UBA3700 | reverse complement strand
TCTCCCAGCTGAGCTAAGCTTCCATTCGCAAAAGTATTCTATCATAGCATTTTTATACGTGTCAAACTCTTTATTGACTTATATCTATTTATTTAAATATAATAAAGGCATGAAAAGTAATACTGGAAATACATGTTGTGGATGTGTCGGCGGAATCATAGTTCTACTAATCATTTTGGCGTTAGTATTAGGCTTTGTTATAAGTAGATTTGTTTCTGTAGACCAAGCTGGTATTGCTGATCAAGAAGGCATTTTATCTAGATTTGATGACAAATATTCAGAATCAGACACATTAAGATCTCAAGGTATGGAGAATTGGGCTGTTTGGGATTTTGTAATGTGGATTATTAAGAGTGGAGATTATGAAGCGTCAGGCAGTAGCCAATCGAATACAAGAATAGGTGGAATGTTAAATAAATAGTGTATACAAAATGGGTCGTTAAAAGCGACCCATTTAAAATTTCATATAGTTATAATCATTAAGCGTTTAGTATATTTACAATACAAGAGCAAACAAGTTTTCCCATGTTTTCATAATCAATATAATCATGCTTATCGTATAGATACTCGTGAGCATAAGATTGAACTAAATCCATGATTAGGTGAACTTTATCTGTTAGGTTTCCTCTATCAAAACCAAGTTCTGCCAACTTTTGTGTGCCTATTTGTGTTATTAAACTCTCAAGTTCCATAAATTCTTCGTTAATATCGTTGTGAGTATCAGCAAGTGAATGAAGAATATTATGTAAATTAGCATTTGTGTGGTGAAGTTTAACAGTTAAATCAACTAAAGACTTTGCAAGATCTTCAGCATTAATTGGAGCACTAAGTGTATTTAAATACTCAACAATAGGTGTTTTTATGTCATCAATATAAATCTTAATAACATAGAATAAGATATCTTTTTTATCTTTGAAATAACCGTAAACTATACCAGTAGAAACTTTTGCTGCTTTTGCAATGTCAGCAGTATTTGTATTATAGTATCCTACTTCGGAGAATATCTTATATGCAGCCTTAATAATGGCATCTTTTTTTAATTTAGCTCTCTCTTGACGAGGCTCTCTAATTTCATTTCCCATATGATTATTTTATAACTTATCGCTATTTAAAAGCAACACTGAATATTTTATTAAGAAAATATGAATAATATTTCATATTCACTTGACAAAAGAAGTTACGTTGTATTATAAAATAGTAAAAAGTGAAATTGATTTCACATATTATAAGTGAGGATATAGATATGCCAATAGTATTAGCACCAACAAATAAAGTGTTGAGAATTGTAAGAATAGCTGCTGACGAGAAGACTAAAAAACATTTAGAGAATTTGGGTATCACATTAAATGGAGATATCACAATTTTAAGTTCTTCTGGTGGAACAGTAGTTTGCAAGATTAAGGATGGCAGGATTGCGTTAGATCGTAATTTATCTACTCACATCTTTGTAGCGTAAAAAATATTATAGGAGTATAGATTTATGGAAAAAACGTTGGACAATTTTTCTGTAGGCGAAAAAGGAATCATTAAAATGGTTCAAGGCGAAGGAAAGATTAAAAGAAGACTATTTGACATGGGAATTACACCTGGTGCAGAAGTTTTCTTGAGAAAGAAGGCTCCTCTTGGAGATCCAATTGAAGTAACACTAAGAGGCTATGAATTAACACTTAGAAAGACAGAAGCTGCTTGTGTAATGGTGGAGGTAAAATAATGAAGAGATTTGCTTTAGCAGGTAATCCAAACTGTGGAAAAACTACATTATTTAACTCACTTACTGGTTCAACAGCGCATGTTGGTAACTGGCCAGGTGTTACGGTAGATAAAAGAGATGGTGTGTATAAAAAATGTGCAGAACCTGTTCAAATCATAGATTTACCAGGTATCTATTCATTATCTCCTTATACACCAGAAGAAGTAATTGCAAGAAATTATGTTTTAGATGAAAAGCCAGATTGTGTTATTAACATTGTTGATGCCACAAACTTGGAAAGAAACTTATATCTAACAACTCAAATTCTAGAAATGGATGTTCCAGTAGTTGTTGCTCTAAACATGATGGATGCAGTAAAGAAGGCAGGAGATTCTATTAATGCTAAATTGCTAGAAGAAAGACTAGGAGTTCCAGTTGTTGAAATCTCAGCTTTAAAAGAAACTGGCTTAAAAGAATTAATGGATAAGGCTTACAATGAGAGCAAGAAAACTAGAGTTGGTTCAACTGTATTAGAAGCATCTCCTTTAGCTCATTTAATAGGCGATGTAAAGATTGCTCTAAAAGGTCAAAATGTAGCAAATCCATTATTCCATGCTATAAAACTTGTAGAAGAAGATGAAATTGAAGTTAACATGCATAAGGAAACTCTTCCAATGGTTGAGGAATTTAAAAAGACATTTAACGATGAGATCTTCGGAAGTGATTTTGAGGCATTAGTTGCAGATGCAAGATATAAATACATCTCTTCTAATTTTGCATCTGTTCTATCTAAGAAATCTAAAGATACAACAAAGATGACAAAATCAGACAAGGCAGATAAAGTTTTAACTCATAAATATTGGGGTATTCCAATCTTCCTTGTAATATTGTTTGGTATTTTCCACTTAACATTCGGTGAGGATTTACTATTCCTAGGAAAGATATTCTCATTACCTTCATTAGAAGATTTAGGATTATTAAATGAAGATGGGGATCCAATCAACTTTGGCGTTAGATTCCTAGCTACATTCTATGATGGCGCGATAATGTCTCCGGGTGTATGGATAAATAACGTTTGGAATGACTTAATAGTCGGAGAAATTTTTGGCTGGCTTGGCGGATTAGTAGAAGAAAGTGGTATATCTCCATGGGCTGTAGGCTTAATTAATAATGGTATATTCGATGGTATTTCAGCTGTATTGTCATTCTTACCACCAATTTTAGTATTATTCCTATTCTTCTCAATTCTTGAAGATTCAGGATACATGGCAAGAATTGCTTTCATCCTAGATAGAATGTTTAGAAGATTCGGATTATCCGGTCGTGCATTTATGCCAATGATCATGGGCTTTGGTTGTTCAGTACCAGCCATGATTAATACAAGAACATTAGCAGATGATAAAGAAAGAACTGCAACAGTAAGAGTTATACCATTCTTCTCTTGTGGTGCTAAATTACCAATATTGACTGCTGTAGCTGGCGCTATCGTAGCGTTCTTTGGAGTAGGTAACGCAGATGTTATAACATTCGCAATGTATTTATTAGGAATTGTAACTGCTATTGTTTGTGTATTGTTAATGAGATCAACAACACTTAAGGGTGAAACACCTCCATTCATTATGGAATTACCAACATATCACGTTCCTCAATTTAAGAACCTGATGGCTCACCTTTGGGATAAGACAAAGCACTTCGTAAAGAAAGCATTTACTATTATCCTTGCGTCTACAATTGTAATTTGGGCATTAACACACTTCAGCTTCAACTGGACATTCCTTGAAGATGAACAAGTAAATGAAAGTATCTTAGCTGGTATTTCACAACTTGTACAACCAATCTTTACTCCACTTGGATTTGGTTCTCAACTAGGCGAATTCGGTTGGGTATTCGTGGTAGCTGTAGTTGCTGGTTTAATCGCAAAAGAAAACGTTATTGCTACATTCGCTACATTAGCAGCATGTTTAATGGCAGTTGCTGGATTGAATTTTGGTGAACTTGCAATTGATGCAGAAGATGGTATTGATGCTGTACAAGCTATGATTCAAGCAACAGGAATTAAGGTTCCAGGATTAATAGCATTCATTGCTTTCAATATGACAACAATCCCTTGCTTTGCTGCAGTAGCTACTGCAAAAGCGGAATTAAATAATAAGTCAACATATCACTGGACATTAGTATTCTGGTTAGCATCTTCTTATGTAGTTGCTGCAATGATCTATACAATTGGATCATGGTGGTGGACATTATTTATATGGGCAGCTGTATGTGCTTGTGTAGTTTGTGCAATCATATTTAAAGACAAATTATTTGCAAAGAGGAAATAATAATGAAAATATTTGAAATTGTTTTAGTTATAGCATGTGCGTTATTTGTTATAGGGGTAATAACAGCATCGATTATAAGAAAGAAACAAGGAAAGAGTTCTTGTGATTGTGGCGGAGATTGCTCACATTGCAAAGCGTGTATGTATGCTAAGACAAATAAAAGACAATAATATAACGTAGTCCAATATAAACCAAAATTGAAGTCGCGAGCGGGGGTTACTTTGCTTGCGATTTCTCTTTAATAGACACGTGGCTAAAAATATTTGTTAAAAAATTAACAATAGATGTTGAGGTAAGCGTTTAAATGCCATATAATATATAAGTGAAAATCAAAATAATATGGGGGATTAATTAATGAAAGATTTATTTGATTTATCAGGAAAAGTAGCTCTAGTTACTGGAGCATCTAGCGGATTAGGTGTCCAATTTGCAAAAGCCTTAGGTCGTCAAGGTGCAAAGGTATGTATTGCCGCAAGAAGAGTTGAAAAACTTGCAAAAGTTCAAGAAGAATTAGCCGCTATGGGTGTTGATGCTTTTGCTGTTAAATGCGACGTTACAAATAATAATGACATTGTTGAGATGGTTAAAGCTTGCGAAGCAAAGTTTGGTAAGATTGATATTTTAGTTAACAATGCTGGCGTTGGCGATTTAGCTCCTGCTACTGAAATGCCTGCAGAAGTATGGAATAAGGTTATTAATACAAATCTAAACTCATTATTCTTTGTTGCAAGAGAAGTTGCAAAGGGAATGATTAAGAGAGGATATGGAAAGATTATAAATGTAGGATCAATTCATAGCGAAGTTACTATGGCTGCAAATACATGGCCAATTACTGTTTATGCCACAGCAAAAGGCGGCGTAAAGATGCTAACAAAGGGCTTAGCTACAGAATGGGCTAAGAGTGGCATTACGGTTAACGCAATTGGACCTGCTTATTTTGAGAGTGAAATGACACAAGGTGTATTTGGCGCTGGTGTTATGGATCAAATTGAAAATGCTTATTGCCCAATGGGAAGAGCAGGAAAGACAGGCGAGTTAGATGGTGCTGTAATCTATTTTGCAAGTGATGCGTCATCTTATACAACAGGACAATTATTATGTATTGATGGTGGTTGGACTTGTCTATAATTCACAAGTAAACGGATATTACGATAATAAAAAGAAAGAGAAGTTGCCAAAAAGGAGCTTCTCTTTGTCTTTTATTACGATTGATTTTATTTAGGTTATAAAATGATAAAAACAAAGATTTTTGTTATAGGGGGAGATTATGGCATCAAAGATTTACCATGTTTCAAAAAGAGCGTCAGATAGTAAATGGCAGGTTTTTATTCACGGAAGCGATAAAGTAATTAAGTTATTTGACACAAAACCGGAAGCGGAAGCGTACTGTGAACAGATGGCTAAGAATCAAAGGGCAACTTTGCTTGTGCATAATTCAAAGGGCGCCAGTAAGGGGAAAGCTAATGCAGCGAAAATTGTTAAAGGGAAATAAATATTATTTACAAGATTAAACATTAATTAGGGGGCTCTTTAAGATGTTAATTCCCCTACTAAGGTGGCGTTAGAAGCGTTTTTTTATTTCTGTAGTATTTGCGAGTATAATAAAGAGGGGGGGCATTATGAAGATACTTGTTTATTTTTTTACAGGAAGTGGCAATACAGAAAGAGTCTTAAAAAAGTTTGAGAGCGAGTTTCAAAAATGCGGACACTCTGTAGATTTTGTCAAAATAGAAAATCAGGTTTATAAGGTAAAGAATAAGATTGATGTTAATCATGATGAGTATGATTTAATAGGTATAGGTTATCCTATTCATGCATTTAATGCGCCTAAGATTATGTATGACTGGGTAAAAACTTTAGAACCTCTTAAAAATCAAAAAAGAACATTTATTATAAATACGTCTGCAGAACCCCTTATTGTTAATCATGCGTCAGCAATAAAGTTTTCTAGAAAATTAAGAAAGAAAGGGTTTGATGTTCAAAACGAATATCATTATGTAATGCCATACGATATGATTTATAGACATAAACAACAAATGGCATACAAGATGTGGGACACAGCTCAAAAGTTGATTACAATTGATGCAAAGACAATATTAGAAGGTAAGAGTGAATTATATAAACAAGTCAAGGGTGCAGCATTCTATGCTTGGGTTTTAAGAATAGAGCATTTTGGCTCACAATTTAATGGGATTTTTTATAGAGTAGATAAGAAAAAATGCATTAAGTGTCACAAGTGCGTTAATAATTGTCCTATTGAGAATATTAAATTGAAGAATGGGGAGATTAAATTTGGTACAAAATGCACAATGTGTCAACGTTGTACATATTTCTGCCCAACGGATGCCATAAAGACGGGTATGTTTAATTCATGGAGAGTTAATACTCCGTATACATTTGAATATACCGAAGATCCAGAGGCCTATGATAATACAAATCCAATTAATGTAAAAAGAGCAAATTTCTATAATGGTTTCTGGTGTAAGTCAGTCTATGTAAGATATTTTAAAGAAGCAGAAGAAAAAATCGCTAAATATTATAAATAAAAATCGCAATTGTTCAAAAGAACAATTAGATAAGATAATTGATGATATAAGTAGATAAGATTAAAACTTAGATTTAGGTAGAGCCGGAAAAACGGCTCTACTTTTTTGCGCGTAAAAATTTAGAGCAGCGAGGTAATGGCTAAAGATGATGACGTGGAACTATTAGATTATCTATTAAAATTGATAGCACTGCTTAGAAAGATAATAAATTTTGGAAATCATTATTATTCAAAATGACGGCGTTGTTATAGAAATGGTACTTATAAGAATTGTTCTTCGATGGAGATTATTTTTGTTTGGTTACAAAAAATAAAGATTGCCAAAACGTGTGAATTGTTGCCATATTTTAAATGATATTTGACTCTATACTGACCCTTTATATTTAAAAATATAAACTAAAAGTTAGAAGCGTGATTAATTATAAAGGATTATTCACGTAAATAAGACTAGAAGAAAAGAGGGGGGTATTTTAAATGAGTAATACAAATAAGCAAACAAATCGTTTAATATGCTTAGCAATTGTATTAATTATGGTAATGGGACTTGCTGTTACCATATTTGCATTAAAAGTCGATAATACAGTTAATGCAGATGAGCTTGTTAATTACTGTGAATATGATTTTGATGGGAATTATGTAATAAAACAAGCAAGCGATTGTACTAAAATTACAGCGACGGAGAATTTCGCATCAGGTGGATGGTATCTTGCAGATGAAAATGTTACCGTGACAACTCAAAATATTACACCTACAGGCGATGTAAATATCATTGTGAAAAAGGGCGTAGTATTGAAATTTGAAGGTAGAATTAGTTCTACAAAGAATTTTAAAGTTTATGGCGAAGATAAATTTAGTTGGAGTGGTTATGGCGAAGTTCAATTCTCGACTAATGTAACTAATCCATCTACTTATGGTTCATATTTAAACGATTTTGCTAACTTTGAATTACATTGTGTGCGTTCTGTATTTTACTGTTATCCGGTAGACAACCAAAAAGCATTTAGGGCTGGAGATACAATAAATATTATAAACGGTTACCAAAGTTTAGAGTTCTCTGGATCCAAGACGGATTACGATAACATTTCTGTAACTGCATTTGAAGCAAGGTTTGTTAATTTCTATACTACAAATTTGCTTCAATCAAATTGGGGTGTTGATACACGTAGATTAGATAAATTTATAAATGCACTAGATTATGTATCATTTAACGAAAAAGCAGAAGTTAGTTTATATGCTGCAAATATTGGTATTAATGTAGCCGGGGATTGTGATTTTAGTGGTAATAGTAGATTTGCATACCAAGATGAACATGCAGGGGAAAGAGCTTACGTTACGGCTTATGGCATTAAAGCAACAGGAAAGGTTAGGTTTAAAAATTCTGGTGCGCATTTAAAGCGTTTAAGATATGGTATTTATGCGGATGGTGAAATTACCATTTCTGGTAACAGCTCAAATATTGATGCCTCAGATTCACGCACGGTATGTAGCTTGTATTCAAATACAGGTATTACTATAAATGGAGGACAAATTGTAGCAGCTGCAACGAATTGGGAAGGCGGTAAAATTGAGACTACAGGAACATTAACTGTTAGAGGCGGTAAGGTAGAAGGATATGGTTCTCCAGAAGGTATTACGGCTGCAAATATTGTGCTTGAAAATGGAACACAATTTTTAGGCAAAGATAATAGATCAGCCGAATATGGAGCAATTGCTTTAAATGATGGATCATATGCTCAATATACAAAAAAGCCTTATATGCTAATAAAACAAGCACCTGTAAAATATTTGGAATATAATGAAACAACTGGTGAATTTGATGAAAAAGAAGTAGATGTTTATAATGTTGTAACCGCAGGAACAACATTCAACGAAGATGGCTGGTATGTTGTTAATTCAGAAGACATAGTTATAAACGATAACATTTTACAAAAAGATAACGATAGAGTTATTAATTTGATTTTAGCAGATAGCGGTGATGGGTCAGCAACAAATAAACTAACTTTAGAAGGCCAATTCTCAGCAAAAACTCTAAATGTGTTTGGCCAAGCTGGAAATGCTCCAGGTGTGCTTGTATTAGGTAACGATGCAACAGAGCCAATAGGAACTAGCAAAGCTGTAAATTTATTTGATACGCTTAGAATTGATGGCGGGGAAATTCAAACTATGATGTTCCCAGTAGCGGATTTAATTGGAGTTAGAGTTGACGATGCTTTAACGATGAATGGTGGCGCACTATATTTTATGCCAGCGAATGATAATCCATTGGCATATAAAGAAGATGTTCCTCGTGGGCTATTTACAGCAAATAGCTTAAACGTAAATGCTGGAGCAGCTATTATGCAAGCCAATGGCTTATATGTATCTATTGGCGCTTTAGTTATGACAGATTCAACAATATCTGGAACCATGCTAATTAGTGGCGGCCAATTTGGTATGGACTTAGAGACAGGTACTTTAACAATAGACAAAGAAGCTGTCGTTCTTATTAACAATATGGTAGACGCCGGAATTGAGCTTGAGCCTAACAGTCATTTAGTGATCAAAGATAAAGCAGCCTTAGTTATGTCTTTAGCGGAATTAGATAATAATTGCGGTGGTATTTTAGCGTTTGAAGCTGATGTTACTGTTTCTGACAATGCAACTTTAATGATTAGGTCAAAAGATAATGCTATATATACAGATTTATTAACTGTCACAGGTTTTAAGAAATTTGAATTATATGCTGAAAGTACAAAAGCATTAAATGTTGATTCAGCAACAATTCCAGATGGTTATACATTTAAAGGTAAAAATGCCGCAGCTGATAATTATGTAGATACAACTTTTGATAATGATTATCATTATGTAATTATTGCTCAATCATTAGTATTTGATTCTTTTGTATGGAGTCAAGATGGAAAAACTGCCCAAGTAAAGCTAGTTTCTCCAGATAATCCAACTGAGATTAAATATGAAGATGCGGATATGTCTTCATCTGTTCAAACTCCAGCAACTTGCGAAGTTAAGGGAACAACAAGATATACAGCAACATATGGCACAGAAGCAGAATATAGAGACGTTCAAGATATTGATGCACTTGGACATGAATATGTATATAGCGAATTTGAATGGGCTCAAGATTATTATTCAGCAAAGGCTGTATATGTTTGTGAAAGAGATAATACTCATATTGCAAAATATGATGCCCAAATTACAAGTGTTATAAAGCAAGATTCAACAGAAACTGAAATGGGTATTTCAACAATTACTGCAACTTATGATGGTCATAGTGAATCAAAGGACGTTACAGATATCCCTGTAAAGAAAAAGACATTAGAAGATAATGGCGTAAGCGTCCAAATTAAGGATGGTTCAGTATTTGACGGTCATATCTCAATAAAAGTTGAATTAAAGACAAGTGTTAAGTCTAAAGATACTCAAGATTATGCAAAGATTTTAGCCATACTTGAAAAAGATGACATTATTTCTAAAGTATACGATGTAAAGTTAATCAAAACAATTAATGGTGTGGCAACAGAGATTCAACCTCAAGATATTAAAGAAGGAACTGTTATTTCGGTTCATATAAAATTGCCTCAAGGAATTGAAGCAGGCGCATTTAGAGTATTACATATTCATAGTGTTGATGATTTAGAATTCATTGATGATTATACTCAAGAAGGGGATGAACTTGTTTTTGAAGTATCTAAATTCTCAGAATTTGCATTTATTACAAAAGACACGGCTCATGGCTTCTGTATTGGTTGGGTAGTACTTATCTTCGGCATTTTTGAGTTGTTATTCTTGGCAGTATACGTTATTTTAAGATTTGGTTTCTTAAAAGGATTGGTAGAAAAGTGTAAATTAGATTGCTTATATAAGAAGATGAATCTTCTAGGCTTAATTGGTCTATGTGTTTCTGATGCATTATTTATCTTTGCTTTAATATCTTTATGCTTACATCAATGTACACTAACTATTATATCCGCTGTCTTAATACTTCTTATGAATTGCACGTTTAGATATTTCTTCTTAAAAGATTCAGATATACTAAATGGCTTTAAAGCAAAATGTAAAAAAGATTAATATCTAAAGATAAAAACAAATAATACAAATCATATATAATTTGAATAAGCAGTCCTTTGAGTGGTCGAACTTGAGGGACTGTTTGTTTTTCAGTGGCGCTAGCAAGTGAAGAATCAATTCTGTTTGAAGTGCTATTATAATATATTACTGTTTGAGAATATAGACACGGATATGCGTTTTATTATCCTATTTGTGATTTACTATATGTAAAAATAGTAAATAATTAGTAGCGTTCACATTATTTCGTAAGATATAATTATTCAAAAGGTGGTTCCTATGAAAAGACTAAATATTTTACTAGTATTTTTATTATTAATTGTTATCGTACTACTTGCGGTAGCTTGCAAAAATATTTCCATTGAAGAAAATGGAAAAACAATCGAAAACGAAGATCCAAGAAATCAGATTTATATAAGCGCGGTAAGTGCAGGATATCAAGGCACTTATGAAGAATGGCTTGAGTCAATTAAAGGCGATGCCATTGAATTAAAAGTCGCTGATGGTTATATTCAAATGAAATATAAGAATGAATCGACTTGGACTAATTTATTACAATTAGATACTCTAAAGGGTCAAAACGGAGTGGCTAGCAATGCACAATTACAAGTTGCAAATGGCTATATCCAATGGAAATTAGAGCAAGATGAGAATTGGACAAATCTTGTTGCCTTATCTGCTTTGACTGGTGAAAAGGGTAGTCAAATTGAACTTAATGTCGCTAATGGATATATCAATTATAAGTATGAAGATGATAGCGATTGGACTCAATTGATAGAACTTGCGTCTTTAACTGGTGCGAATGGAAAAGATGTTGAGTTTAGAGCAAACGAAGGCTATGTTCAATGGAAATACACAACAGATAGCAATTGGGTTAATTTATATGAATATGTTCAATTAGACACTTATACTGTAACTTTTGTTACAAATACAACAGAAACAGAAAATCCATTGCAACAAAATATTAAGCGTCTTTCTAAGGTTGTTAAACCAGACGTTGTGCCAACAAAAGCAGGATATACATTTGTTGGCTGGTATTATGGTGATGAATTGTGGAGCTTTAAAAATTCAGTAGTTACTGAGAATATGGAATTACAAGCTCACTGGAAATTAGATAAGTGTTCAATCACTATAGATAATCAAACGCAAGGCATTGCTATATCTGGCAATACTTATGATGGAAAATATGAATGCGGTAGCCCAATTTTATTAAAAGGTAATAGTATTCCAGAGGGATATACGATTCGTTGGGAAGTTGAAGATAGTTACGTTTCAAGTGGCGAATACTTTGTATACAATGCACCAAGCCAAGATGTAACAATTAAGGCTACAGTAGTTCCTGTTATTAGCAATGATAAGGTATATCTTGGTTATTATCCTCAAACAAGAGTTACGGATACAGCAATCACCGATGTTTTAAATGCAGATTCTGAAGAGTGGACTGGTTTTGGTTATGATTCTTCTAGTGAAGAATATATGTGGTATAAGGATGTTGAATACGGTGGAAATAAATATAGAGGTGTATACTTTACCGCATATAAAACAACTTATGGGCACTCGTCTTCTGAAAGAATGGATTCGAGACAATATAGTAATGGCTACCAAAACATTAAAACAGCAACGGACGCATTTTGGTTTAAATACGAACAAATTGAGTGGGATGTATTAAAGATTGAAAATGGCAACGCAATGCTATTATCCAATAAAGTAATAAACTCACAAATATATGACGTGAATGATAGGAATAACTATAAAGAATCTAGAATTAGAGAATGGTTAAATAGCACGTTCTATAACGAAGCTTTTAGCGAAGCACAAAAGTCTTTAATTATTGAGACTGAAGTAGATAATAGTGCAGCTACAACAGATTCTGATACTAACCAATATGCATGTGATAATACAAACGATAAAGTATATCTATTATCTTACCAAGAAGCTAATATGTTATATTCTACAGACAGCGAAAGAAAGGCCGTTGCGACAGATTATGCTAGGTGTGAGGGCGCTTATTGCTATGGATTAAATGGTATAAATTACGGGTATTGGCAACTTCGCTCTCCAAGTAGTGGGTACGGTGATAAGGCTTGGGAGACGGGAGGAGGCGGTAGTTTCTCCACTACGTATACTTGCTCTTCAAATGTAGGTACTTGCCCAGTAATTTGGATTAAGATTTAAGATATAGTGCAAATATAATATAAAGCCTGGCGGAGATTAAGTTCCCGCTGGGCTATTTGTTTTTATGGTAGTAATTATGATTGTTTTGGTTTTATGGAAGTTTATGTAATCTCATAGAACGATAGTATAATAATGTTTTTTAAGAGTATCACAAAAGTATCGTGACTAAAATATGCATCTTTAATATAATACAAATGAGGATGAGTTAATATGCTAAATGAACAGATTAAACACTATAGAGAGATTAACAATCTTACGCAAGAAGAACTAGCTCAAAAGATTAACGTGTCTAGATCGTTGGTTGCAAAGTGGGAACAGGGACGAGGCATCCCATCAAAAGACAGCATCGCACAGTTATGTTCGTTATTTAATATTCAAGAGAATGCATTGTTTGGATACGAAGAATTTGTCGCAGTAAAGGTTGATAACAGCAAAAAGAAAAGATTAATAACATCATTGATTGTAATTTCGATTGTATTATTTGTTGTTGTGTCAATATTTATAGGAAAAGCAATTGTGTCTAATACTCCAAAAGAATTTATATATGCGAATATAAATTTTGGTAAGTTGAAATATAACGTGATCTTGGAAGGTCCAGATATAGATTGCACTATTGTTGAAATTAAAAATGAAGATTTCCTAGAAAAGGTAATAGAAAATGAATGTTTCATAACGATGTTCGAATTTAAATCGACATCCTATTATGATTGGTATAATTCTTATAATAATTATATAGGGGAAAAATGTTATTTGTTTAAATCTCCTGAATATTCTGCATCACCATCATTAGTTGCTAATTCTGGCGATTACTTTTATATGATGATTCCATGTGGAGATAACACGTACAGGTTTGAATGTTTAACAAGAGATATGGCTTCTTTGATAGGCGAGCCAATGGAAGGGGAATACGATGTATATGGTGAGCAAATATATTATTATGTTCGAGTGCCTCAATTTATTTTTAAAGAAAATAAGGTCAAATATCAAAGCGGCAGTGTTTATCAGGCGGCATATACATATAATGAATTAAAAAGTGTCTATCAAAATGCAACTTTAAACGATGAAGAACAAACTATTACTATCAAAGCGAGTTTAATTGGATTTATTCATAAATACAACAACACTGCATTTATTAAGATAAGATACATAACGAACGACACGTTTGAAATAACACTGATTCATAATTAGAATTTTGTTAAGTTAGAATAATATAACAATTATTTCAGAGTAAAAAATAGAAGATACAAATCGATTGTGTCTTCTTGTTTTTTTTGTGAACCTACGTTCTCCTTATTGCTAGAACGCCTTCGATCTTGAGAAATCAAGCATTTATCGATGTTTTCAAAGTTTGGCTCAAGCTTAAAACCGGGCAAATTTACAGGAAATCCACGTAGTCCAACGATAATCTTTGACGGATTTATTATGACATAATTTATGAATCGATTTGAAAGTCTTCGAATAAGCAATATATTATAAATAATCAATTAAAAGAATGCATATTGTTGCGCGTCTGTTGAAGAAATTTTCAATAATTGCAAAAAAATTCATTTACAACGAGTTCAAATGTGGTATTATGTAATTGAAGAAATTTTCAATAATTGCAAAAAAAATCACCAGGAGGCGTATAGAGATGCTTATAAAAAGAGATTATTATTTGAACCAAATAATTAATCGTATGCATAATGGTCTTGTAAAAATTATTACTGGCATAAGACGATGCGGTAAGTCATATTTGTTATTTGGGTTATTTAAACAATATTTAGTTGAATTAGGAGTTAACGAGGATCATATTATTAGTATTGAGTTAGATAGAAGAACGTTTAATGAATTAAAAGATCCAGATAAATTATGCGCATACGTTTATAGTGCAATAAAAGATAATAAACAATATTATCTATTTATAGATGAAATACAAATGTGTAATGATTTCGAGTCCGTATTGAATGATTTCATGCATATTAAAAACTTAGATATATATGTTACAGGAAGTAATTCAAAATTGATTTCAAAAGACATAATAACGGAATTTAGAGGGCGTGGAGATGAAATACATTTAAATCCATTGTCGTTTAAAGAGTTCTATTCAGTATATAACGATTTTGACACAGCATGGAATGATTATTATACATTTGGAGGAATGCCATTAGTTTTAAGCCAAGCAGACGATGAATCAAAAATGAATTATCTTAAAGATTTGTTTAAAGAGACATATCTTAAAGATATAAAAGAAAGACACAACATTAAGAACGATAATGAATTAGAAGAACTATTGAATATTATTTCTTCTTCAGTTGGGTCATTGACCAATCCTGCAAAATTAGTAGCTTCGTTTAAAAGTATAAATAAGATTGTCATTTCTCCAAATACAATAAAAGATTATTTGGAATATTTAGAAGATGCGTATTTGATTAGAAAATCATTAAGATACGACGTAAAAGGAAAGAAATATATTAATACTCCGAGCAAGTATTATTTTACTGATCTAGGATTGAGGAACGCAAGGCTTAATTTTAGACAACAAGAAGAGAATCATATAATGGAAAACATTATATATAATGAATTGTGTATTAGAGGCTATTCTGTTGACGTTGGTGTAGTAGAGATAAACGAAAAGCAAGAAGATGGACATTATATAAAGAAACAACTTGAATGTGACTTTATTGTTAATAAAGGAAATATGCGACTATATATTCAATCAGCGTATGAATTGCCATCATTAGATAAAGAGAATCAAGAGATAAGACCATTAATCAATATAAAAGATTCATTTAAAAAGATCATTATTGTAAAAGATAACATAAAAACGAAAGTAGATGATAATGGTATAGTTACTATTTCTTTGAAAGAATTCTTGTTAAACGACAATGCATTAGTGTTCTAGATTTCTATCTTAACATTATGAGTATGTTAAGCGGCCAGCAATGATATGATACCACCAAAGTGGACACTTGAAAAAGTAAAAGCATTGGAGTGTTTTTCAAAATCTGGCTCAATCTCATAATCGAGTAAAATTGACATTGTTCTAAATAAATATTTCTAAATATTTCTTGCTTTGAGATTCCTAGTTGCCGCTATGATGTAATCGAAAAAAGTGTAGAAATCTACGAAATTATCGATTTAAACATTGACTAAATTAAGGCAATTGAGTAATCAGGAGCTTTTCTATATTTTATAGGTTCGTAAAAGTTGGATTTAGGCTATCAGCATATATGTTTTTGTGCCTTATGTGTTGATTTTAAAGTTATAATTTTCTAGTAAATATAGGCATTTCTAGTAAATACATTTATTGATTAGTGATAATAATGCCGATAAATGCTATATTTTTACAAATCATAATATATTGAGTATTTACTAGAAAAAGATTATAAATTTGATATTTAATTGCGATTTTTAGGTGCTTATATTTGCGGCAAATATTCCTTCAAATCTATGTCCAAGTTTTGGAATAATGTAGTCTTTATCGAGTAAAATTAAAATTTCAGAGCAAGAAAAAAGACACTTTACAGTGTCTATTTCCGTTCGTAAAAACTTGTTTTTTGGTGACCCTAACGGGATTCGAACCCATGATACCACCGTGAAAGGGTGGTGTCTTAACCGCTTGACCATAGGGCCGTTTAAAAGCCTTATTAATATAATATAAGAAATAAAACAATGTCAAGCGATTTTTCTCATTTTGTGTTTGTGATATTTTTATATGTTGATTATAATAATCTATATGAAATACGGTGTTATTGATATAGGTTCAAATTCGATTAGATTATTAGTCAGTGATGGAGAGAAAGCTCTACATGATAAAGATGTTGAAGTAACTCAACTATCTGAAGGGCTAGCTATCACAAATAAGCTATGCGAAGCAGCAATGCAAAGAACGATTCCTGTTATCGAAAAATTCTACAATAAAGCAAAACAAGAAGGTGCAAACGAAGTCTTCGTATTTGCAACAGAGTGCGTTAGAAAGGCGGAAAATAGGGATGTTTTGCTGAATAGACTAAAAGAAAAGGGGATAATAGTTGATGTTATTCCAAAGGAAATGGAAGCACATATAGGATTTGGCGGAGCATATTTCGGTGGCAAAGTATGTGTGATGGATATTGGAGGCGCTAGTACAGAACTTGCAGTAGGTGATGAAAATGGCCTTCAATATAAATGCAGCGTAGATATTGGCATTGTTAGACTAAAAGATTTGTGTGGTGAAAATCCAGAAAAATTAAGAGAGTGGATAGATGAAAAGCAAAAAGAATATGGCACTGTTCCTGAATTTGGCGACTTAATTGCTATAGGCGGAACTGCAAGTTCTTTTGCTGCAATTAAATTAGGATTAGTCCCTTATGATCCAAAAGTTATTGATTATTATAAATTGTATTATAAGGATCTAAAAGAAATTGTTGAATATGTTCATTCCGTAAAAATAGAGGATAGGAAGAATATAAAAGGGATGTCTCCAAAAAGAACAGATGTAATTGTGTGTGGAGGTTACCTTCTATTACAAATGATGGAAATGCTTAATAAAGACTATTTAATAATTAGAGAAAGTGATAATCAAGAAGGGTATTTAAAGTATAAACTTGGCAAATTAAAAGTATAGGATAGTCACAAGTCGAAAAAATGCTTGACATTATTAGTATTTTTTATATATTATTAACAAGCACGAAATAATCGCGAACATATCGCGGGGTGGAGCAGTGGTAGCTCGTTGGGCTCATAACCCAGAGGTCGTAGGTTCGAAACCTACCCCCGCACCCAAAACATTATGGCGGCGTAGCTCAGCTGGTCTAGAGCACCCGGTTCATACCCGGGGGATCATGGGTTCGAATCCAATCGCCGCTACCAAATTAAAAAAGTATCGAAGAAATTCGGTACTATTTTTTTACTTATTACTATTTTTTATAAAAAGCCCCCTTATATATTTATATATAAAAGTGTATAATGGTTATACAAGGTTATTCTAAATATAAAAGGGGTTATTTATGGCAGAAAAATTAAAAACTAAAGAAAAACTAGCATTTGGTCTTGGTGATTTATCTTACAACATCCTGATGGCTGCAGTTTCTTATTATCTTCTTTACTTCATGATTAACGTTGGAGGATTAAATGCAAAATGGGCTGCTGCTGTTTTTCTAGCAGGAAAAGCATGGGATGCTTTTACTGACTACGCAATGGGAAGAATTATAGACAAGACTCATTCTAAATTTGGAAAGAGAAAGGTTTATATGATTTTCGGTTCAGTTCCTTTTGCATGTTCATTTATGCTTTTATGGTTAGTTCCAGGAACTAACGTACAAGCTCTAAAGTTTGTATTCTACACAATGATGTATATGTTATTCTGTACAGGATGGACAGTAATCTACGTTCCATATAACACTTTAGCTGCAAACATGACAAAAGACTACGATGAAAGAACAACTCTTAATAGTATAAGAATTATTCTTGCAAATATCGGATTAATACTTGGTGCTGCAGTATTTTCAGTTCTTGCTGAAGGTAGCGAAAGTATTTTCTATAAACTATTTGGAACAGCAAAAGGTGCATATCTAGCATCCGGCGTAACATTTGGCTTGTTAGCACTTTTATTCTGGTTGTTATGTACATTTAATGTCAAAGAAAGATTTGAGGAAGCAGAAACAAACTCAAAGGGATTCTTTGAGACTTTAAAAGAATTCTTCAAATTAAAAGAATTCAGAAACATTATGTCAACATTCCTTCTATCTATGATGGGATTTGATATTATCATGACAGTATTCGTATTCTATATAAACGATGCTCTAGGATTTAGACAAAGTGAATATGCAGATATGACTATGATTTTTATTGCTATTCCTTTGATTTGTGCTATTTTATCAGCTCCATTCTGGGATTGGTTATGCAAGAAAATGGAAAAGCATAAGGTTTATGCTATAGCTTGTGTTTACATGTCAGTATGCTTGTTAATGGCACTTGTTATTCCACAAGTTAACATTGGCCTTACTATTGTGCATGTTATCTTATGCGGTGTTGGTATGTCTGCTATTCAAATTATCCCTTACGCATCACTTCCAGATGTAGTGGACGTTGATGAATATGTAAATGGCGAAAGAAGAGAGGGTGCATATTATGGTGTTACTCAATTCTGTTACAAGATGGCATCAGGTATAGGATGTGCTCTTGTATCTTTCGTTTTAGGTTTAGCTGGATATATTGAAGCTGATTCAGAAGCTTATTATGAGATTATTGAAAATGGTGGACAAATTGTTCAACCAGATGGTGCATTAACAGCGATAAGAATTGTTATTGCTATTGTTCCATCAGTTATTTTTATTCTTTCAATAGTATCAGCATATAGAGCTGGTCTTGGTCGTGATAGATTCAATAAGATCGTTGAAGAATTAAATGTTAGACACGCAAAAAATGCCGAAACTACTGCTGAAAATAAAGGTTCAGTAAAGCCTGAATAGTGCGATATTGACTTTAATTTTGAGCATTAATATAATTAATTTTGATAAACAATTAGGAGGAGAATAAACATGGGAAAAGTTGTATTAGATTGGGAAACAGCGAATAATTTTATTACTGATGCGTTCGTTGGATATGGAGTACCAAGAGAAGACGCAAAGATTTGTACAGATATCTTACTAGAAGCAGATAGAAGAGGTATCGAATCTCATGGCTGCAATCGTTTCAAACCTATTTATATTGATAGAATTGTAGCAGGAATTCAAAATCCAGTAACGAATTTTGAAATTATTAAGGATGAAGGAGCAACAGCTGTAGTTGATGGCCATGATGGTATGGGTCAAGTAATCGGCTACAAATCAATGCAAATGGCTATAGATAAGGCTAAGAAATATGGTATTGGTATGGTTGTTGTTAGAAATTCATGTCACTATGGTATTGCTGGTTACTATGCAACACAAGCTGCAAAACAAGGTTGCATCAGCTTTAACGGAACAAATGCTAGACCATCAGTAGCTCCAACATTTGGTGTTGAAGGAATGTTCGGAACAAACCCATTTACAATTGGCGTTCCAACAGATGAACCATTTGATTTCTGTTTTGACTGTGCTACTTCAATCACACAAAACGGTAAGATTGAGTATTATGCAAGAATTAATGAACCAGTTCATCCAGGAACAATTATTGGCCTTGATGGTAAGCCTGTAGAAGGTGATGCTGGTGAAGCATTAAAGAAGATCAGAAGTGGCGATGCTGCATTAGTTGCTTTAGGCGGCATTGGTGAAGCTTTAGGTGGATATAAGGGATATGGTTTAGCTCTTGCTGTTGAATTATTATCTTCAGTATTACAAGATGGTAATTATGGTAAGGCGCTTGATGGTAAGGATGCACAAGGCAACAAGGCTCCATATCATTTAGGACATTTCTTTATCGCTATTGATACAAACCACTTCTTAGGAGAAGATTTATGCAGAAAGAAGGCTGGCGAAATTCTTCGTACTATTAGAGCTTCAAAGAAGGCTCCTGGTGCAGAACAAATATTCACAGCCGGAGAAAAGGAATACAATATTTGGATGGAAAGAAAGCCACACGGTGTTCCAATTAATGAATCAGTACAAAAAGAAATGAATGCAGTTAGAGATTCATTAAAATTAAATTACACATTCCCATGGGAAAAATAGGAGAATAAAATGGATTACGCAAAAGAATCATTAAGATTGCACTATGAATGGAAAGGAAAACTTGAATATATTTCAAGAGTTCCAGTAAATTCTAAAGAAGATTTATCTTTGGCTTACACACCTGGTGTAGCTCAACCATGTTTAGAGATTCAAAAAGACATTAATAAGTCTTATGAATTAACAAGACGTTGGAATACAGTTGCCGTTGTAACAGATGGAACAGCTGTTCTTGGTCTTGGAGATATTGGTCCAGAAGCCGGAATGCCAGTTATGGAAGGAAAATGCGTTTTATTTAAATCATTTGGAGGTGTAGATGCTATTCCTCTATGTATTAGAAGTAAGAATGTTGACGATATTGTTAACACAGTAGCATTACTTGCAGGAAGTTTTGGTGGTGTAAACTTAGAAGATATTTCTGCTCCAAGATGTTTCGAAATAGAAAGAAAGCTAAAGGAACGTCCAGATGTAGATATTCCTATTTTCCATGATGATCAACATGGTACTGCTGTTATTTGTTTGGCTGCTGTTAAGAACGGATTAAAGCTAGTAAAGAAAGATATTAAGGATTGTACAGCCGTATTCTCTGGTGCAGGTGCTGCAGGCGTTGCTATTGCAAAGTTATTTGTTAGCGCTGGTATTAAGGATGTTATCATGTGCGATAGTAAGGGTGTTATCTGTGAAGGCGATCCAAGATTAAATGAATCTAAAAAGGAAATCGCTGCCTTCTCAAATAAGAACCATGTCACAGGTACTCTTGCTGATGCAATTAAGGGCGCAGATATCTTTGTTGGTGTATCTAAGGCTGGTCTATTAACTCAAGATATGGTTAGATCAATGAATAAGGATGCTATCGTTCTTGCTATGGCAAATCCAGTTCCAGAAATTCTTCCAGACGAAGCAAAGGCTGCAGGTGCTGCCGTTGTTGGTACTGGTAGAAGTGACTATCCAAACCAAGTTAATAACGTATTAGCATTCCCTGGAATCTTTAGAGGTGCATTAGACGTTAGAGCTAGTGATATTAATGAAGAAATGAAGATGGCTGCATCAGATGCTCTTGCAAATCTAGTTTCAGATGAAGAATTAAATCCAGACTACATTTTACCAAAGGCATTTGATAATAGAGTAGGACCTGCAGTTGCTAAGGCAGTTGCTGAAGCAGCTAGAAAGACAGGTGTTGCAAGAATTTAGTTCTAAGATTATTAAGTAAAAAAATCCGCTACTTTGAATAGTAGCGGATTTTTGTTTTAAAGCATATATTTTATTCGCCAGCAGATTCTGTATGAGTAATTACAGTAATCTTGTGTTCGCTTATACCAGAGCTTCCTAAAACTATTGTAGATTCAACAGCTTCATTATTTGCATTCTTTTCTGCTGTTCCAATCTTTCCTAAATGTCCTACAACAGTTTCAACACCATCAGCTACCTTGTTTGCAAGCTCTTCCATTGGATAGAATTCATTAATGATGTTAAATAGACCAGTAAATATAGGAGTTGTTTCATCTCCATTTACTGTAAATACGCCTTCTCCAATTTCAAGAGCGCCTTCTGCATTTGCAGTTACTGGTGCATTGTATACAAGGTACACGTTTTCTGGCAATATATTAAGCGCAGGGCCTGCGTCTGCTTGACTTAATATTGCTGCAGTGTTGAATTTAACAACAACTCTAATATTATAAGTGTTATCTGAATTAGTATATATAGTTATTTCTCTAACTTCGATTTGGGATTTCTTTAAGTCAGATAGATTGTCGTTTAGTTCTACGCCATCAGATATAATCTTGTTGAAGATATAAGCAATAGTTGTATCGTTATATTCAATAACATATTGTTTATCATATACAACGTCAGTTGTTGCTAGTGTAGAATAGTCGTCGCCAGTGAAACTGCTATTGTCTAATGCTGTTTGTGCGACAGTAGATTCTTCCTCTTCTGAATATCCGTTTGTTACGACATCTTCTTCATTAACATCTCTCATGTTCCAGAACTCTTTAATGATATCTATAAATTTAATATCTCCAAGTCCATATTCGTTAAAGCTCTTGTTGTTAATAATCTTAGTATCTCCGAAACCAAGTTTATTTGGAGTCATATTTAATACGACAACAACTGCAGTGACTAATAATACAATTACAATAATAATTGCAACTAGGCATGACATGCAGCATCTGCATCCGCCTCCACTATCTCTATTTCTACGTCTTGACATTTTTCTTTTCTCCTTCTCACCACTTATTGTGAACTTTTTCGGCAAAACCGATCTTGTCTTTAATCTCAATCTTCGTTCCGTCTTTTAAAATCACATAACCACTAAATTTGCCCATTACTTGATTTGGGATCATACATATAATTTTTAAATCCAAAGGATCTTGTCTATCTATTATTGGATCAAAGTCCATAAAGAAGCGATTGTCGTTAGATGTAAATGTCCAATGAGACATATAATCGTCTTTTCCATTCTTCTGTGGAATATTAAAAGTAATTTCATCAAGCTTATATGCCTTTCCATCAACAAAAGCCATATTCTCAGTTGCTGCACTTGTATTGCCAAATCCATATCCAATATTGAATCCAAAAGTTCTTCCATCATCTAGATATGAATTAAGTGACCCCCAATACCAAGTGTTATTGTATGTCCATACTCCGCGGCCCCAATCTAATCCTGCTAGGGCATTGTTGTTATCTAAAACATAATCATCGCCTTTAATCGTAAAATAGCCTTTAGCCTTCATACAATTTGTCTTTTGATTGTAATAGAAGTGTTTTGGTTTATCAAATGGAGTGGCAATTACCATATTCTCTTTTGGAATATCATATAAAGTGATATCAAAAAGAAGTGGATCTAAATTGTCATAGAACTCTTCAAATACACCTGTTATATGAATCTCTTTACCATTGTTTTCAAAAGCAAAATCAGCTTTACCTGCTTTGCTATATATATCGCCGATATCTGGAGTTTGTGGCAAATTAAGTTTTCCCATAGTGAAAAACTTCATTGCAGTTTTATTAATCTGTGTCTTGTTGTTGAAATCTATAAGTGAAGCACTAACTGTGCCAACATAGCCACAATCAGATATAGTTAAGCAAAGACCATAATCGTTTGTTCCAATATAATAGTAGTCCCATTCTTTTATTCTCCATTTTGGAGCCTTGATGTCTTTTCTATCGTATTGCCAAACTTGGGAATATGCAAAACCAGGCTCTGCTATATTGCCATATTTATTCAATAATTTTTGGTTTGAGGTAACTTCGTGTTGTGTTCCCATATTATTTCCCCTATATATTTTAAAAATAACATTATTATATATAGTTGTCAAAATTTAGTGTTTTTTAGGGGGTATGTTGTTATAATATATGCATGCGAATGAGAAAGAAAGGCAACCTAGATATTAGAATTGAAAACAGTGGAGATTACTTAATAGCCACTGAAGGAACTTTCACAAACGCATTAAATTTTATTAAGACAAAAGAGTATATAAACAAAGAAGAATTGTTTGGAAACAACAATAATTTAGAGCTTGATTTGGGCTGTGGTCTTGGTGCGTTTTCCGTTATAAAAGCAATTAATAATCCAAATATAAACTATATCGGTGTAGAGAAATTTAGTAATATAATAATCGCAGCTATAGATAAAGCAAGAAAAGAAAAAGTATCAAATCTTAAGTTCCTAAATTGTAGAGTTGAGTGTATAGAAAAATATATAGAAGATAATTCTGTGGATGTTATATATTTAAATTTCTCAAATCCTTTGCCAAATAAGACAGATGAAAAACATAGATTAACATCTAAAAGGTATCTTGAGATATATAAGAAGATACTAAAAGATAGTGGAAGAATAGAGCAAAAGACAGATGATTTAGATTTCTTTGAATTCTCGTTAGAATCATTTAAGAATTGTGGATATAGATTAGAAGATATATGCTACGATGTTGCAAATGCAAATATAGAAGGCAATATTGTTACAGAACATGAATCTAAATATATGCTAGAAGGAAAGAAGATATATAGAGTTGTAGCATACAAGAATTAACACAAATTAGATTTTCCAAAAACAAGAAAAACACAATATCTAGTAGTATAAAGTCTAAATAAAAGACACATTATTTCTATATGCCAAATTTTGGCCAAATTTTGCCTAAGATTTAGAGCTCAGACCACAATATGTTGTGGTTAGACAAAAATTTACTCACAATATTTTGTGGTTTTGGGTTGACACTATTTTTTATCAATAATATAATTATAGTATCCGAAGAATTAAGATGAGAAAGTGACAACAGGGTCATTTTAGAAAAGAGAATATTAGGGGGTTATGTATGTTAAAACTTATTAAGAGAAGTGGTGCAGAGGCTGAATTCGATAAGGCAAAAATTGAAAGAGCTATCGAAAAAGCTAATGAAAGCGTTGAAACATCAGCTAGAATTTCTGAGGCAGATATAAAGAGAATCGCGGCGGAAGTAACAGCAGTATGTGAAAAGGCCATCCGTTCTTATAATGTCGAAGAAATCCAAGATATGGTCGAAGTAAAGTTAATGGAACTTGGAGCATATAAACTTGCGAGAAAATACATTACCTACAGATATACAAGAGAGTTAGTAAGAAAATCAAATTCTACTGATGAACAAATACTTTCTTTAATTGAATGCAATAACGAAGAAGTTAAGCAAGAGAATTCAAATAAGAATCCAACTGTAAACAGTGTTCAAAGAGATTACATGGCAGGTGAAGTTAGTAAGGATATTACTAAGAGAATTTTATTGCCAGAAGATATTGTAAAAGCTCATGAAGAGGGAATAATCCACTTCCATGATGCAGATTATTTTGCTCAACATATGCATAACTGTGATTTAATCAATCTAGAAGATATGTTACAAAATGGAACCGTAATTTCTGGAACTTTAATTGAAAGACCACACAGTTTCTCTACTGCATGTAATATTGCAACTCAAATTATTGCACAAGTTGCATCTTCTCAATATGGTGGTCAAAGTATCTCTTTAAGCCACTTAGCTCCATTCGTTGATGTAAGTAGAAAGAAGATTAGAAAAGAGCTTGCAGAAGAATTAGCAAGTGCAGGTGTTTCTTTAACAGAAGATACAATTAATGAACTTGCAGAAAAGAGATTACATGAAGAAGTAAGAAAGGGTATTCAAACAATCCAATATCAAGTTGTTACTTTAATGACAACAAATGGTCAAGCTCCATTCGTAACAGTCTTTATGTATTTGAATGAAGTTGCTGATGAACAAACAAAGGCAGACCTTGCGTTAATTATTGAAGAAACTCTAAAGCAACGTATTAAGGGCGTTAAGAATGAAGCAGGTGTTTATACAACACCAGCATTCCCTAAGTTGATTTATGTTTTAGAGCCAGATAATATTAAGGAAGGAACAAGATTCTGGAACTTAACAGTTCTAGCTGCTAAGTGTACAGCTAAGAGAATGGTTCCTGACTATATTTCAGAAAAGAAGATGTTGGAATATAAGGTAGATAAGAACGGTGAAGGACATTGCTATACTTGTATGGGATGTAGAAGTTTCTTAACACCTTATGTTGATGAAAATGGTAAGCCAAAATACTATGGAAGATTTAATCAAGGTGTTGTAACAATCAATCTAGTAGATGTTGCTTTATCTTCAGAAGGAAATATAGATAAATTCTGGGAGATCTTTGATGAAAGATTAGAATTATGTCATAGAGCTTTACAATGCAGACATAACAGATTAATGGGAACAAAGTCTGATGCTGCTCCTATTTTATGGCAATATGGTGCACTAGCAAGACTAAAGAAGGGAGAAACTATCGATAAGTTATTATTTGGTGGTTATTCAACAATTTCTCTAGGATATGCTGGTTTATATGAATGTGTTAAGTATATGACAGGTAAGTCACATACAGATCCTGAAGCTAAGCCATTTGCTCTTGCTGTTATGACAAAGATGAATGATAAGTGTAAAGAATGGAAGGCTGCAGAAAATATGGATTACTCAATTTATGGTACTCCACTTGAATCTACAACATATAAGTTTGCAAAGGCACTACAAAAGAGATTTGGTATTATCCCTGGTGTAACAGATAAGAACTACATTACTAATAGTTATCATGTTCATGTAACAGAAAAGATAGATGCATTTACAAAGTTAAAGTTCGAATCTGACTTCCAACAATTATCTCCAGGTGGAGCTATCAGCTATGTTGAAGTTCCTAACATGCAAGATAATATTCCTGCTGTTATAGCTGTTATGCAATTCATTTACGATAACATTATGTATGCTGAATTAAATACAAAGAGTGACTATTGCCAAGTTTGTGGGTATGATGGTGAAATTCAAATCGTAACTGATGAAAACGGAAAGTTAATTTGGAGATGTCCAAAGTGCGGAAACACAGATCAAACAAAGATGAACGTTGCTAGACGTACTTGCGGATATATCGGAACTCAATATTGGAACCAAGGTAGAACACAAGAAATTAAAGATAGAGTTCTACATCTATAAAATAAATTGAAAAGGTTGCCGAACAGATAGTTCGGCAATTTTTATCTAGGGAATTAAATATGAATATAGCTACAATAAAATACTGTGATATTGCCAACGGTCTTGGAGTAAGGACCTCTATTTTCGTGTCAGGATGCCGTCATCATTGTAAGGATTGTTTCAATGAAGTTGCATGGGATTTTGAGTATGGTACACCATATACAAAAGAGACAGAACAAGAGATTTTAGCATCTCTTGAGCCGGATTATATTTCGGGTATTACAGTGCTTGGAGGGGAACCTTTTGAGCCAGAAAATCAAAAGGACATTCTTATTCTTCTACAGAAAATTCGCAATACGTATCCAAATAAATCCATCTGGATATACTCTGGATTCACATATGAAGAAATCTTGAATGGCTCGAGAGCAAGCGGTTATTACGCTAATGAACTATTAAATATTTGCGACGTTTTGGTTGATGGGAGATTTGTAAGTGAACTTAAGGATATATCACTTAAATTTAGAGGATCTTCAAATCAAAGAGTTATCGATTTAAACAAGACTAGAGAACTTGGAGTGATTACTTTATTATCCTTCTCTTAAATGTGTGCCATAAGTAACATATAAAAACTTAAAGAATCGATTTTGTATGAATTGGCTTTTATGTTACTTTCAATTAATTCTCTACAAGTTTTAGGTGATTTGTCTAATTTATTTCTAAGGCGGCAAGTGTTAATTTGATTAATACCTTGTTGGCCTTCTTTTTGTATAAACCAGTTTATTATTAAATCCTTTTCTTCTTCTGTTAATGGCTTTTGTTCTAACTCCATAAGTACCTCACTAATATTCTACTCTTTATTATAAAATAATAAAATGGTAAAATGTTTATTGAGGTTTACATTATGTTATATGTAGTTTGTACAAATATTGTTGAAAAAGAAAAAGTTGACGCTTTTACAAAAGCTGCTAAAGCACATGCAAGAAAGTCAATGATGGTAGATAAGGGCTGCATCTTGTTTGATGTCTCTAAATACAATGAAGAAGCAAAAGAAGTAATTTTCGTTGAAAAATGGGAGTCAAAAGAGCTTTTAGATGTCCATGCACAAAGATGTAAACAAGAGCCTATTATTAAAGAAATGGCTTTAAATAGGGTAAGTGTTAGTTTAAAGGTTGTTGAAATTGACTAGTTATGGAATTTTATTTAGATAAAGAAAAATTATATGCAGTTGAAGAATGCTATGGCGCTGTTCTTGAATACAAAAAAAAGGAATGGTTTGAGTCTAGATTAAGGGAAGATAGCGTAAAGGGGTTTACTCATATCTCATTAAAGGAAGCGGAAACAATAACTAGAAGTGATCCGATTTTAGATATTGATAATCTATTTCACGGCATGAGTTGCTCAGATGAATAGTCGCGCGCAATTTATAAGGTGCGCGATTTTGGTTGCCTAATAATACGCGTACGCTTATAATATACTAGATTTTAGGTGAGTTACAAGGGAGTTTACGTTATATGATGTTATTGAAATTGGACAATCCAATGATTGTGTTGTTCGCGACCCTTGTGCTTTCGCTACTTTTTTATTATATTTTTCCAGTTAAATATCGCTATATAGTTCTATTAATAGCAAGTTTATCTTTCTATTTATTAATGAACTCTTATTTGATAGCTTTTATTGTTTTCACAATAATTACTGTATATTTCGGGGCAAGATGGATTCAAAAGAATAACGATAAAGCACAGGCAGATAAGGACAACAAAGAATATAGGAACAAAATAGCAAAATATAATAAGGCCATTATTACATCGGTTGTTGTTATCAACTTGTTAATAATTGGGGCGCTTAAATATTTCGGTTTCTTAGGTTCTATAGTAAATGGAGTTTTGGGATGGTTTAGTACAGAATTAAATTGGCCTATTATTGCTCTTGCATTGCCTATGGGTATTTCTTACTATACATTGCAAGCAATCGGCTATATGGTTGATGTTCATAGAAAGAGAATACAAGCAGATAAGAATTTTGTAAGAGTTGCTTTATTCTTATGTTTCTTCCCAGCATTACAAGAAGGTCCTATTTGTAGATATGAGCAAACTGCAAATATGTTATATAACGGTGCTCGTTTCGATTACCGTATGTTTACATTCGGTGCACAAAGAATTTTATGGGGTTTGTTTAAGAAGGCTGTTATTGCAGATAGACTAGGTATGCTAGTTTCAACAATCTCATCAAATCCTTATGAATATTCAGGATATGCAAGTTTATTGTTTATTATTTTCTACACAATTCAACTATATGCAGATTTCTCAGGCTTTATAGATATTTCTTTAGGTTCAGCTCAAATGTTTGGCTTCAACCTTCCAGAGAATTTCAGACAACCATTCTTTGCCACATCAGCACAAGATTTCTGGAAGAGATGGCATATTACTTTAGGTGTGTGGTTAAAAGAATATGTTTTCTATTCAGTTGCTTTATCTCCAAAGGTTGTAAAATTCTGTGGAAAGATTAAGAAACGTTGGAAGAATTATTTCACAAAGATGTTGCCAACAATTCTAGCTTTACTTGCTGTTTGGATGTGCAACGGTTTATGGCACGGTCCAGAATGGAAGTATATATTCTATGGTCTATATTATTTCGTGCTTATCTCAGTAAGTATGCTATGCGAGCCATATGTTAAAAAATTATATGAAAAATGGAATATTGATTCTAATAACAAGTGGTTAATTGCAATGAGACATGTAAGAACAATCCTAATCATCTTTATTGGTGAAACAATGTTTGGTGCAAATACTCTTGAAGATTCTTGGCATATTTTAATCTCCGTATTTACTCCATACCATGGCAATGTATTTGAACTTGGTATTGATTATAAGGAAATGATAATAGCAATTCTAAGTATGGCCGTACTTGTTGTAGTTGACGTATTAAATGAAAAGAAGGGAGATGTTAGAGTGAGCATTGCTGAAAAGGCCGTTCCAATTAGATGGACAATCTATATCGCTCTATTATTATCTGTTCTTGTATTTGGTGCTTATGGCGCAGGCTTATACGCAAATAGCCCATTTATCTATGGAGGTTTCTAATGAAGAATATCAATATTAGTGATAAATGGAAAAAAGTTGTATCTGCTGTTGTTTTCTTAGTAATAACATATGTCGTTTTGTATGTTGTTGGATTTGTTATGACTCCAAAGAATCCTTTAGATAGAGCTTCATATAGAACAACAGACATTAGAGGTATTACAGTTGAGGAAGCTAATACTCTTGATGTTGTAAATATTGGACATAGTGGTGTAATGTATGGAATTATACCAATGGAAATGTATGAAAAATACGGTATAGCTTCATACAACTTAGCAGAAACTTCTCAATCTCCAAGAGAAGCATATGATATTTTAAATGAAGTTTTAAAAACACAATCTCCAAAGGTTGTTGTTCTAAATGTAGATCAATTCTTCTATGATAAGGCAGAGAATAGATTAAGATTCGCATTCCAATGGACATTAGGTAGAGCATTCCCAATATTTGGCGCTCATGCTAATTGGAGAAGAGTTTTAAAGGGTGAGGAGAGTTGCAGATCTATTAACAAGAATTATAATTTTTCTGATGATATTAAACCATGCGATGGTAATAAACGTATGGATAAGACAGATGACGTTTACAAGATGAGAAAAAGTAGCGTCAAAAATTTAGAAAAAATTGTTAGATTATGTGATGAAAAAGGTATCAAACTAGTGCTTGTTGAAATTCCTTCAACCATATATTGGAGCTATTCAAGACATAATGCTATCGAGAAGTTTGTTAAAGAGCATAACGATATACCTTTTATTGATATGAATTTAATAGATGTTGGCGTAGATTGGTCGGTAGATACAAAAGATGCCGGAGATCATATGAACTTTAGCGGAGCAACAAAGGTGTCAGACTATCTTGGTCAATATCTAGTAGATAATTATAGTGTAGGAAACCATAGAGGCGAAGAGAAATACGCTGCATGGGAAAACGACTTAAAGGCTTTCCGTGATAAATACGGTTATCCTAATGGAGGAAAAAATGAATAATATAAACGTTCTTGAGTTTCTAGAAAATAGCGCAAGTTTATATCCTAATAAAGTTATTTTCGCTGATGAAAAGACAAGTATCACATATAGTGAGTTTGTTAAGAAAGCAAAAAGTTTTGGTAGTTTGATTGCCTCAAAAACAAAACCACAATCACCAGTTGCTGTTCTAGGCGATAAGAGCGTAGATGCTGTGCTAAGTTTCTTCAGCATTATTTATGCCGGTTGTTTTTATGTCCCTCTAAATATTAGACATCCAAAAGAAAGATTAAATAGCATTCTAGAAACGCTAGATAATCCTTATGTTATTGTTCTAGAAGGTTATGATAAATATCTTCCAGAATATGATGCAAATAAAGTATTAAGAGTTGAAGATGGTGCTTTAAATGAGTCTTTATTGAATAATATTAGAGAAAATCATATAGATGTTGATCCTCTTTATGTTATGTTCACATCTGGCTCAACAGGAACTCCAAAAGGAATTGCTGTTTCTCATAGATCAGTTATAGATTTTATTAATGTATTTACAGAAACATTTAATATTGGCCCTGATGAAATAATTGGTAATCAAGCTCCATTTGATTTTGATGTATCAGTTAAGGATATTTTTTCGACAATAAAGGTTGGCGCAACAATGGAAATTATTCCAAAAGCAAAATTCTCATTCCCAACATTCTTAATCGATTATCTAATTGAAAGAAAGGTTACAACTCTAATTTGGGCAGTGTCTGCATTATGCATATTATCTACATTTAGAGCTTTTGAATATAAGATTCCACAAGATATAAAGAAGGTTTTATTTAGCGGAGAATTGATGCCTATTAAGCAGCTAAACGTATGGAAGAAGGCAATGCCTGATACAATGTTCGTAAATGTTTATGGACCTACAGAAATCACATGTAATTGTACATACTATATAACAGAAAATGGTGAGTTTACTAAAGATGTTTTGCCAATAGGAAAGCCATTTAAGAATGAAAGAATAATACTTCTTGATGAGGATGACAAGGAAGTTACAAAGGTAAATGAGCATGGTGAAATTTGTGTTTCCGGTACAGCTCTTTCATTAGGCTATTATAGTAGAAAACCCGAAACAGATAAGGCATTTACTCAAAATCCTTTGAATACAAGATACATTGAACCAATCTATAGAACTGGCGATTTAGGATACTATAACGAAGAAGGTGAACTATGCTTTATTGGAAGAAAGGACTTCCAAATTAAGTATATGGGACATAGAATAGAATTAAGTGAAATTGAAAGCGCAATTTCTAAAATCAATGGTGTAGAGAAAGTTGTTGTATTATTCAGCAAAACAAAAGAAAAGATTTATGCATTCTATATGGGTAATGTAGATAGTGCAACAATCGTTAAAGAATTAAGAATCTCTATGCCTGCATATATGATCCCAGGTAAGTTCGAAAAAGTAGAAAAGTTTGATTTAACAGAGAACGGAAAAACAGATAGAAAGAAACTAGCAAAGGAGTATGATCTATAATGCATAATGCTTTAATTGATACACCTGCATTTGTGTTTGACATAAGGAAGTTAGTAGATAGAGTAAATATGATTAAGGATAATCTAAAAGGGATTTCTATTTGCTATGCAATGAAAGCAAATCCATTTCTTGTTAAAGATTTAATCAATGTAGCAGATGCTTTTGAGGTATGTTCTCCAGGTGAGTATCAAATTTGCAAAGCTCTAAATGTTCCAAAAGATAAGATTGTATTGTCTGGAGTATTTAAGGAAGAAGAAGATATTTCAACTATCGTTAAAGAATGCAAAGATTTACCAATTTATACAGTAGAATCTTTAAATCAACTTGATTTATTAAATAGAAAGGCAAAAGAGAATGAATTAGTTTTAAATGTGTATTTAAGATTAAGCGGTGGTAATCAATTTGGAATGGATGAAGATGTTATAAAATCTATTCTTGAAAATAGAAAAGATTTAAGCTTAAACATCTTAGGATTGCAAAGTTATACTGGAACTCAAAAGAAGGATATTCAAATAGATAAAGAACTAGATTATCTAGCGCAATTCACAGAAGAGATAGAAAGCGAATACGATATAAGCTTCCAAAATTTTGAATATGGTCCTGGTCTTAGAGTTAATTATTTCAAGTCAGATGCTCCAATAGATGAGGCTGAAATGCTAAATAATTTAAAGATGGGTTTATCCAAGTTTGAAGGAAAACATATTACTTTAGAAATGGGTAGATTTATTGCAGCATATTGCGGCGAATACCACACAAAGATTGTAGATCAAAAAGAGACAAAAGGCGTTAAATATTGCATTGTTGATGGTGGCATTAACCATTTGAATTATTTTGGTCAAATGATGGCAATGAAGGCCCCATTTGTAATAGAGAAAACAACAGGGGTAGAAGAGAATTGGACTATATGCGGTTCATTGTGTACTGTTGCGGATGTTCTTGTTAGAAACTTCCCATTGCATGATGCCAAGATTGGGGACACTCTTGTGTTTTTAAATGTTGGAGCGTATTCTATTACTGAGGGTATTTATTTGTTCTTAAGTAGAAATATGCCAAAAGTATATAAAAGAAATATGGATGGCAATCTAGAACTGATTAGAGATACTATAAAAACATACACAATTAATATGTAAGGAGAAATGAAAAATGGAAGAATTATTGGAACTACTAGAAGAGATTAAACCAGACGTTGACTTTAATACAGAAGAGGGACTTATTGATAATGCAATATTAGATTCTCTTGATATTATGTCAATCGTTGCAGAAATTACAGACAAGTTTGATATTGTAATATCTCCAGCAGATATTATCCCAACAAACTTTAATTCAGCAAAGGCTATGTGGGAAATGATTGAAAGATTAAAATAATTATTTTAAAAGTGATTTTTAGGGCATGTCGCTAAAAAAAGGCGATGTGCCTTTTTTTTGCAAAAAATCAAGTGTTAATCATCGCTAGACTTCATAAAGCAAACATTTTCATTTCTGCTGCTGACATGATAAAGAACTCAATTAATCTTTATTCCTCATATTGCACTTGATTAGATAAATCATCATTATAAATATAGTGCCAATAATTCTCCTATTTTTGAAGGGTTTTAGTTTTATCCTTATATCTATGTTAAAACAGTGGTATAGGGGAGTTTAGTACAGCTCAAATTATATAGAGGTGAGGCATTATGAATTCAAAATCTAATAATTTACTAGTGGTAGTTGTTTTATCAATTGCAGTAATTATATGCAGTTTAATGGTAATAACAACGATTGAAACTACATTAAATAATGGAGAGGTTTACGCAGACACTCCAGTACCAACATGGAGCGGTCAAGGTTCAGGTTCTGAAACAAATCCGTATTTAATTACTGATGCAGACGAATTAGGAATATTTAGAGATATCGTAAACGCGACAGGTACAGAAAAACACGCTGTATTAGGAAGCGATATAACTTTAAGTGGCGATTGGGATCCAATTGGCTCGGACGATAAACCATTTAAAGGAACATTTGATGGAAACTGTCATACAGTATCTGGCATTAAGTTTAACGAGCCATCTACTGGGCATGTTGGCTTTTTTGCAAATGTTACATATTGCAATAGCGGTACAGAAATTAAAAACTTGACTGTAGAAGGTGACGGAATTGTATCAAGTTCTGACACTGGTGGTATAGTTGGATGGCTTGAGGGTAGATATCAATCTGAAACAAAGATTGTTAATTGTCATAATTATTTACCAATTACTTCAGGTAGCCAAGTTGGTGGAATTGTAGGTAATGCAACTTCTGGTTTATTAAAGATATCAGATTGCAGTAACCATGCAACAATCACTGTAACTGGTAATGGATATAATGTTGGTGGTATTGTAGGTTCCGCTACTGGTTCATCTACATGGGATTATAATGACAATAAACACGTTTTACAAGTAGACATTGAGAATTGCTATAACGACGGAGCTATAACAGTAACATCTTCTTCTACTAACATAGGCGGAATTATTGGGAAAACAGGCGGAGTTGTAAATGTACGCAAATGCTTTAATTATAACAGCGTAACAGGTTCTACAGATACATTTGCCGTTATCGCAGAATTAGGTTCATCTTCTTCAATTTCAGGTTGCTGTTATTTAACGATTGCAGGATCTGCTACAGATGAAAGAGCTGATGGCCATGATGCTGCTTGGTTTGCAGATAAAACCAGCTTTACAGTAAATGAAGACTATCTTAAGATTTGGGATTTTACAAATACATGGGAAATGAAGGAAAATGCAAAATATCCAACATTTTTACCGGAAATAGACTTGTATGTTGCTGGACATATTGTCGCAGTCGGAAGTACTTCTGTTACAAGAACAAATCGCGGATATCAATATGATAGACAATATAATACTTTAATATTAGCAAATTCAGAGGGATATGATAACGTATATTTTGAAATCGAGGCGCCTTCTTGGGATGCAGGAATTCATTCAGAATTAGCAGACTTAACTATTAGAATGTGTTGGAAATCTTCTATAGATAATAAAAATTCAGGGGATGAATTAACAAGATATGGCATTTATTCAACAGGAAATTTAAAATTTACTACAGGCGGAGATTGGGATGATAACGGCTTAAAAATTCAAGCAACATCAGGTAAATCTAAAAATGCCTATGGTATTTATAGTGAAGGCAATATTACCCTAGAGAGAGGATATCTAGATGTTACCGCTGGAGACATAAATCAAGACGGAAAAACAATTGGTATTTATGCTAAATCTATGACAGTACTTGGCAAAAAAATAGTAGCTAATAGCTATTATAAGTCAGATTATAGTACGCAAATAGGTATAGAAAATGTTGGCATTAAAACAGAAGAAGGAATAACTATAAAGCAAGGCATTAATGCATTTATTGCATATGGTCGTACTAATGCGGTTGTTGGTAAGCTTGTGACTGAATGTTCAGGTGTTGGATATATAGGAATTCCATATGTGTTAACAACAGATTCAAGTTATTATGATGCAAAAGTAAGAGCAAATATAGTTGAATATCCTACATATTTATGGAATGATTACACTGGGGATTATGCTATTGCAAAAGGAACATATGAGCATATGGAGGATATAAAATGCGATCCAGATAACTCAACAAGAATATGTAATACGGTGTATATTGCAAAAACTCCAATTCATATTAATGCTTATTTAGAATATGAAATGCATTACAAAGATCCAGTTCCTGCGCCAGAAGATTATAAACATAAGGTATTATATTCAAGCAAATATTTAACAGAAGGGTCTTTATTCGATTTGGTAGAAAGCAGAGTTACAGTTACTTCAGACTATGAAGTAGGGGGCTTTGGTGTATATCCTTTCAGAAATTCAAATGAAGCTAGAAATGAAGATTTTACCGTTGGTGATTACGATTATACAATCGTTATGCACGGAAGCTTTGAAATAGAAAAAGCTATTCCTGACTATATTGCACCTTTACCAAAGAAGTTGTTATACACAGGCGCGGAGCAGGAGTTGATAGTTCCTGGTGATTTTCCTGAAAATCCTAATGTTCATTCAACAATTGAATACAAGGTAGATAATGGTTCATATAGCACTGCTATCCCAATGAAAAAGGATACATATACTTATACAGTTTCTTATAGGGTTACACCAGATGATACAGATCATTATGCAACAATACAAAGCTATTTCTATGTCAGAATCGATAAGTATGATAAAACTGCATTAGAAGAAGCTTTAAATACAGCAAGATATAATAGAAATTTATTGTATAACGGCGGTCTTAACACAACAGATCTTGACGACGCAATTTCCAGTGCAAATAATATTTTTGAAACAGGAAGTGCAACAGAAGAGCAAATTAATAATGCAATAAGCAATTTAAACGAAGTAACTAATAATTCAACTGTTGGTTTATATAAAACATTAATTGATGAAATTACGCTTCCAATAACTGATTTAAGCAAAGAAAGTGATATAAAAACGCTAAAAGCATTATATGATGTGATGACAGATGAGCAAAAAGCTCAACTTACACAAGAAGAAAAAGATAAATTAGAGCCAGCAGTACTACAATTAGCTGCAGAGTTAATTAAAGATAT
>DFIJ01000121.1 GCA_002372775.1 Christensenella sp. UBA3700 | reverse complement strand
GCAATACTTTCTTTCTTACCAATTTGAGAGCTCTTAGGATCAAGATATACAGGATGAATACCTAAATCGCTTGCAGCTACTTCAAAAGAACATCTTGTTCTTGTTGATGTCTTTTCAAAGATTAAAGCAATATTCTTACCTTCATGAATTCTATGAGGTATTCCCTTTTTCTTTTCATCTTTTAACTTTGCTGCATAATCAATAAGATATTGAATCTCTTCTGGTGTGAAATCTAAAAGCTTTAAAAAGTTTCTTCCCTTTAAATTCATAATTAATTCTCCTTTGCTACTTCTTTAATAATCTCAACAGCTTTCTTTAAATCTTCCATATTGATATTCAATGCAGGAAGTAATCTAACTTTATCTTTAGCTGTTAAGCAAATAACACCCTTTTCCATACATTTTAGTACAACTTCTTTAGCAGGTTTAACAGTCTTTATACCTATCATTAAACCAAGACCAGATACTGATTCAATACCTTCAGATCCGTTCAAAGAATTAAAGACATATTCACTTTTTGCTTTTACATCGTCTAAAAGTTTATCATCTATTCTATTAACGATAGATAAAGCTCCAGCACATGCTACTGGGTTACCACCAAACGTAGAACCATGATCGCCAAATTTTAATACATTTTGAACCTTTTCATTCATTAAGCAAGCGCCAATTGGTAATCCACCGCCTAGTCCTTTTGCTGTAGAAACGATATCTGGATTAATACCAAAGTTCATATAAGCATACATTTTTCCAGTTCTACCATTTCCTGTTTGAACTTCATCAACAACCATTAGAATATCTTCGCTCTTGCAGATATCATCAATTGCTTTAATAAAATCTGCATTAAGTGGTAAAACGCCACCTTCGCCTTGAACACATTCAAACATAATAGCTGCAACCTTATTATTCTTAACAAGTTCTTTTAATCCATCGACATCATTTGCTTTGGCATATAAAAAGCCATCTGTAAGTGGAGTAAATGATTTATGGAAAACATCCTGTCCTGTAGCTGCTAGTGTTGTGATAGTTCTTCCGTGGAAAGAATTAACAAGAGTGATTATTTTGTAATAATCATTTCCCTTCTTTTCTTCTGCATATTTTCTTGCAACTTTAATAGCACATTCATTTGCTTCAGCACCAGAATTTCCAAAGAATACCTTCTTCATTCCAGTCTTTTCACATAAAGCTTTTGCTAAATCAGCACATGGCTTTGTGTAATATAAGTTTGAAGCATGTTGTAATGTATTTATTTGATTAATAACAGCATCTTTCCAAGGCTTATCATTAATACCAAAAATAGTTACACCAATACCAGAACCTAAATCGATATATTCTTTTCCATTAAAGTCCTTCAAAATGGAACCATTTCCCTCTTTAATTTCAATTGGGAAACGATTATATGTATTAGCAACAAATAAAGAATCTATATTTTGTAATTCGCTCATTATTTTTCACCTTTAACCATTGTACCAGCACCTTCGTTTGTTAGAAGCTCAATTAGAATTGAGTGAGATACACGGCCATCCATTATAACTACATTCTTAACACCATGTTCTAGTGCATCGATACAACATTCAACTTTAGGAATCATACCACCTTGTACAACACCATCTTTAATTAAGTTTTCAGCTTCTTGGATTGAAACTTCTTTAATTAGAGATGTTGGGTCTTCTTTATTAGTTAAAATACCTGCAATATCTGTCATCATGATTAATCTTTCCGCATTTAAAGCACCAGCAATTCTTGCAGCAGCTGTATCACCATTAATATTGTAAGTATTACCCTTTTCATCACCGGCAATTGTAGATACAACAGGAATATATCCATTATCTAATAAATCTTGAACTGGTTTAATATTGATCTTTGTAATAGAACCAACATAGCCTAGTTTTTCATCCTTAATCTTAGCAGCAATTAATCTACCATCAAGACCAGAGATACCCATAGCTTTACCGCCTTTAACCTCTAGCAACTTAACAAGTGATTTATTAACTTTACCAGCTAAAACCATTTGAACAATATCTACAGTTTCTTTATCTGTAACACGTAGACCATTTACAAATTCTGCCTTCTTGCCAAGTTTAGCCATAAGTTCAGAAATTTCTGGGCCACCACCATGAACTAGAACAACTTTAATACCAATTAAAGATAGAAGAACAATATCTTCCATAACTTGTTCTTTTAACTCTTCATTAATCATAGCGTTGCCGCCATATTTAACAACTACAGTTTTACCATAATACTTTTGAATATATGGTAAAGCTTGAGTTAATACTTGCGCACGTTCTGCATTTGTGAATAAGCTTACGTTTTTCATACTTCTCTCTCCTATTAAGTACGATAATCTCCGTTAATCTTTACATAGTCATATGTTAAATCGCAGCCCCAAGCTACTGAAGAAACATCACCATCATTTAGATTAACTAAGATATTAATTTCATTTTCTAATAATATTTCTTTTGCCTTTTCTTCTGAGAATGGAATACCTGCACCATTTTTGCAAACATCTAAAACACCCTTATTAGATTCAAAAGAAACATCAATCTTATTGACATCAACATCAGCACCAGAGTAACCAATAGCACATAGAACACGTCCCCAGTTAGCATCAGCACCAAAC
>DFIJ01000142.1 GCA_002372775.1 Christensenella sp. UBA3700 | reverse complement strand
GCTCATCAAGAGGAAGTCTTAAAAAATAAGGATCTGACCCAGTTCTTCCATCTCCAATGGCCAATTCTGAAAGCGCTTCGATATTTTGGAAATATTCATTTAAGGTATTAATTCCGTGTGAAGGGACTCTTTCATTATTTTTGACAATTAAAAAATTGCCATCTTCATCAAAGTCTTCATCTGTACAAGGGATTAAATCTCAACCGCCGCCAGCAACAGAGACATACTTATAATTTTGAATAATTGGAGTTCCATCTGGATTAAAACCAACTTCTTTTTTAACTGGTGCTAAACCCAATTTTGCAGAGGCCATATCAAACAATACAGTATAGTTTTGTTTGTTATCACTATTAATATAAGTAATCATCTAATTTCCTCCTTTTATAAAAATAAGGGAGGAGAAGTTATCTCCTCCCTTAACTATTATATTTAATTTTTTATTAAATTAAATTATTTAGAACTGACCTTGTATACTTCTTTTCATTCATCAAGTTCGTCTGCTGGAATGGTAATATTTTTAAAATAGGTTTTATCATCTTTTGTTAAAAATTTATTAGATTCTGCTTCCAAACGATATTTTAATACATAATAAATATCTTCAAGATGAACAAAAGAAGTAATTGTTCCATTTGTTCCCAAATAAGTATACATTGGTGTTTTTATCATATACAATTCCTCCTTATTCTGCTCAATTTAATACTTCATCATAAGAATTATGCGTAATTCCTTGATATGTGAAATAATGATTTTGTTCTTCCATGTTACTAAATAAAGGCATTACTGCTAAATTAGAAGCACCTGATTGTAAGAAGAAGTCAACAAGATTACGCATTTGTAAGACAGAACTTCCATAGAATAAGAAATTACGAGGATCTTGAACAGTAGCAATATTAAAATCAGTAGTTTTTCTAAATATTGCATTATTGGTTGCACTTCCCGCAATAAAATTATTATTTCCTAAATATGTTAAATGAGAAGGATTGTTTTGATCTCCAAATTGGAATGTGTCAATAGAAGCATTAAATTCAATAAATGCTCCAGAAGCAATTCCATAAACACTTCCAGGAATTTTTATTGTATTAATAGATCCATCTTCAGCTCAACTCTTTAAGAATGCTGAAGCCCCAATAGCAACCAAAGTATTAGGTAATACAAAGTCAGCAGAAAGACCTCTGACTCCAGAGAAAGCATAAGATTGAATATATCTAAGTCCTTCTGGTAATTCTACATATTGTAAGTGTGATCTCTCTGCTGCGGAAGAACTATTTACCGCTGTAAAAGAACTTTCTGAGATGTAACGAAGTTTTGGCTCCCCTTCTTTTTTGTCTCAGAAAATATGAGTAATATTTTTTCCACCATAATTTATTGAAGGACTAGATTGTTCTCCCGCAAAAGTTTTTCCTATAGTGATAACTGGTTTACCTTGATAATAAGAAGGTAAAGTAATTTTTCCAGATAACAATGTCTTAGGCTTAATTTCTATTCTTCAACCATCATCAATATTATAAGAAGTATCAAATGCTTCAGCTGGCATTGCTGTACTAGGGATTAAAGAAGATCCTGCAGTTTCACTATAAGAAGCAGCATAGAAATTAAAATAATTTAAATCTGTTACTTCATCATAAACAGACTGCTTTTTAAAGACTGCATAGAAGTTATAATCTTGAACAGATAACATTTTAGAGAAATCAACAAGATTAGCTTGGCTCACTCTTTCAACAATTTTTATTCTTTCATTTTGAGTTCAGCCTAAGAATTTATAAACTTCTTCTAATTCTAATGAATTATCTGAATAAGAAGGTAAAATTTGAGGATTTGGTAGTACTGTTCCAAAAGTAACATCTGCCGTTGATATTAAATCACTTCCAACATAATAAGACATCTTATATTTATGGATAGTAAATACTGCATAGAATACATAATCATAAGTATTTTCATCAAATATATCTGCTTTTGATGAAGCTCAATTCTCAGAAGAGATTAATCCATTATCGTCTTTAGTTGTAGACCAACCATGGAAATCATAATTATCTTTTGTTGCAGTATATAAATCATAAGGATTATCAAATCAACTTGAACTATCAATTTTCTGAACTGTTAATTCAGTAATATTTTCATCCTTGAATTTAACATATGAATAGCTACCATCTTCATTTGGTAATACGAATTTTGCAGAATAGCATTTTGCAACATTCGCAAAGAAGAACTTTAACTGAGGATAATTTTTAACCAAAGTATTCTTTACATATAATTCATCAATTGGATCGGTATTATTTACATAAATAATACCTGTAATATTTGGAACTTGTAAAACGCCTGCAGTGTAATGGTCATTTGTAATCATTTGCGCAAGCATATCTACATTAGTAATTTGGTCAATTGTTGTAGAAGGAACGCTTGTATCAAGCTTATAAATTTCTCCACTTAATACTTGCGCTTCGAAAGTATCTCTATTATATGTATAAGGAATAAAGCCATAATGACCATCATCCATATAATATTTAGAAGCATCAGCCGATACGTAAGTATCGCCCTCGACTAATTGAACGTATGGACTCCATTTAACCTTAGTTAAAGTAATTTGATTATTACCAATATCAGTACCAACAATATCTAAAGCGTCTTTAATAGAATACCATTTTGCTAATAGTTTATAGCTATCGTATCCTAATCCGCCACCTAATAATTTAATATTGTTAATATTTGTAATGTTATTTTCAAAGAGTCCTTCAATATATAAACCAGTTCTTGCTTCAAGCTTTCCAGTAGATTCATTCTTAACTGGTGCCTGATAATCTGTTAAAAGATTTGTTAAAAGATTTGCTTCTACTAATTGTAATTGTGTGATACTATCTGGTAAGTACAATGTATCTAACGCAACACCATCAGCAAATGAGAAGTTCTGATAATTTGAACCAGTTGCTCTTAAATTTTTCAATTTTTCACAACTTGTTAAATCTAATGTTGGAGAACCAGCATTGATTGTAATATTACTTAAATTAACTTCTTGTAACAATGGTAGACCGAAACCAGAATCATCTTCAGGTTTCTTTCCAGGAATAGTAGGAAGATTCATATTTCTATTATACCAACCATTATTATCCTTATCTTTTCCATCATAACCAAGTTTTAATGTGGTTAATTTTCTTGCATCACCAGACAACTCAAATTCTTGCCAGTATAAATTATGCATCTCACCCAAATCAGCCATCTGATTCATACCATAGATATATAACAACTGCTCAGGGTAGTTAGCACTATTCTTAACACCATTCTCAATAGCATCAATATTAAATTTAACTGGATTTATACCATCATATTTCTGAGATGGATAAGCTTCATTATCGTCACTTAATGTAACATATGAACTTCTAACAGGAGTTAAATTAATCCAATATTCAGCATCAAATTCATGTGATTTCTCACCATTTGGCTTGAAGTAAGGATCTTCCGCAGATGCTACCCATTGGTCTGATGTTTTTGCCGGATTGTTTGCGGCGACACGTCCTCTAATTCTATTGGCACCACCACGCTGATAGTTACCCTCATTTAACCAAGAGTCAATATATTCAATACGGTTAGACAAGAACTGTTGTCTTGACTGAGATCTATCACCCTGTAATGCATAGAAGTAAGTATTTTTACCACTGTCATCAATAAAGACTCCATTGTCATCCATATAACCTGTTTCGCCAGTAGACTTACCTTTTGGATTTGTGATAGTTAAATATTTATACCATTCATCCAAATTTGTTGCAATCATAGGTCTTGTACCACGCATTGCAATACTATTACAAACGTCTGGATCCGTTTCATACCAACTCTCAATAAAATCGATACTCTTAAGAGGTGGATTAGCTAATCTAGTCCAGCTCGTAGGAACTCCAGTTGTAATTCCCTTTAGATGTCTATATTTCTGTAAAACATAAGACTTTTTAAATCTATTATAGAAATTCATCCAAAGAATACTATCAGAAGTTGAATAGTTTCCAGCTTCTGTTGCGTCTACATTAAATGCGAATGAAGGAATACCGGTATTATTAATACCTAACTGAGTATCAATATCATAGAAAATTGGATACCAGATATATTCTCCACCAGCCTTTTGAGGACCCCAAGAAGCCATCATTAAATTCTTTCCACGAGAGTCATAGCATTCAAAGACTTCTGTCATAATAACATAAGTAGCAAGATATTCAATATCAAAATGATCTGCTAATTCATTAAAGAATTTTGCAGAACGATATTCTTGAGTATCATACTTATAACTCTTACCATTATAAACAACGGTTTTTCCTTTATAGTAAGTATTTGGAACATAAGATTCAGAAGTTAAAGAGATCTTCTTTGTTGGAGTGTCTACTCCAGCAATAATATCTCTTACTTGAACACTACCATCATATACATAATATTCAGCAGCAGGATCAAATACTCCGTCAGAATCTTTTTCTACCAATCTTGCGGCTCTTGTTGCCAACTGCTCATCTGTATATTCTGTAATCTGATAATATGTTAAAGACTCATCAAAATCATCAGCAGATAAGGTATATGTATTATCTGCATTTTTAATATAATATGTATTTTTTACATATGGAATTGCGCTAACAAATGCATTTACATATTCATCAATTGTAAC
>DFIJ01000094.1 GCA_002372775.1 Christensenella sp. UBA3700 | reverse complement strand
TTAAATCTTCTTTAGAATTCCAAGATTCAAATGTATAAGTATACTTATTAGGAACAGTAGCTTTTGTTGGTATTTCGATGTTGCTAATAACAATTTCTGTGCCATAGTCAACCATTTGTGTTTCAACAACATTTCCTTCGCTATGGAATGTATAAGTATATTGTCTTATAGTCTCGTCAAATACTGCATAGAATTCTATATCGCCAACTAATTCTTGGTTATCTGCGAAAGGAACAGAATTGCTTGTTTCCCAGCCTGCAAATGTATAAGTGTATTGTGCTGTAGCAGCCTTGCTTGGGCTTGTAGGCTTAACAATGGCTGTTCCATAGTCTTGAGTTTCTTGTTTTAGAATAGCAGAGCCATCTTCGTTATAGAAGATGTAAGTATAAGTCTTTATTGTTCTATTAAACTTTGCATAATAAACGACATCGCCTAATAGTTTATCGCCGACAGTGTATTTAGTTTCAGGTTGTTCTATATTCTCATACCAACCATCAAATTCATAATAATAATCAACATTATCAACATCTTCTAAATCAACAGGCGCAATTATTGTATCGTTGTAGTTAATAGTACTATCTAATACTAATTCGCTGCCATTATAGAACTTATAATTGTATTTTCTAATCTCTTCTGTATATATAGCAGTATATGTTGTAGATTTTGTAACAATATTGCTTGTGTAATTCCAATGACTGAATGTGTATACAGTTGATACAGTAGAAGCTCTAACCGCTTCCTTGTTCGCGTTAGTTAAATCTCTATCAGGTTGTAGGGTATCGCCATAGTGGTATTCTGCTACTACAGCTTCTTCTCCGTTATCTAAATTCCAAGTAATAGTGTATGGGATATAGTTGCTAGAATACATTTCTGTTAATTCTATTTCCTCATCTTTTCCAAGATCTAAATCTGAAGCAGTAATTTTAGTAAGAACTCCACTCTTATAGCAACCCCATCCTAGGAATGAATAAGTATATGTATTGTCTGCAGCTTTAGAACGATTAATTCCGTTTATCTTTGTATATAATTCGGCAGGTTCGCCAACATAATGAGTATCTCGAGTAATTTCCTCTCCATTTTCATCTAATAATATATATGTGAACTTGTCGCTATCATCCTCATATTCTATATTAATAACCGTTTCTCCAACGACTCTATAACTATGTGGATTATTTTGGAATACACCGCCTATAGACCAACCCTTAAATGTAAATTGTCTATTATGACCATTGTCGTCCTTAATGTAAGACATGATATCGTTGTTTAGGGCAAGGTCTAGATCGATTATTGTTCCATATTCGATTGTTAGATAATCAACAAGATTGTTGTTCGCATCTCTAACTTTAATAGTATTACCATCTTTATCTTTCCAACTTACACTATAAGAGCAAAGGTGTTGTTCAAATACAGCAACAATAACCATATCTTTTGTTACTTTTGTTGGAGTAATATTTGTATCTTTAATTACCCATTTATCAAAGATGTATTCGTACCCATCTTTCTCGTAAGAAGCCGGATTGCTAGGGTATGAAATAACGGTATTGTAATCAACTATTGTTGGGCTAACAACTTCTTCGTCATTTACTTCAATAGAATATGTAAATTTCTTCGCAACTTGTCTATATTGAGCAGTGTAAGTTTTGCTTTCTGTAACAGAAGTAAGCGCTGGAGACCAACCATCAAACGAATATGTATATCCCTCATCTTCTGCTTTGTCTAGATTTAAAGTCGGAGGAACAGAAGGAGTATCTCCATAATAATATATTTGAGTCGCACTTCTTGTACTATCTACATACCAGGTTAAAGTGTAAGGTATTTTACTAGTGCGTGCCTTTAGGGCAATGCTCTTTGCTGGCATAACAGTAGATGTGAATTCTTTATTATTTAGCGTCCAACAAGCTAATTGTTTTCCTGGTGCTAGATTGCCTGTATAGTCATAGAATTCGATGGTTTCGCCTGTCTTGTAAGATGTTGTTAATAAAATATTATCGAACTCATCAATAAATATTAAAGTATATGTTTTGGCACTCCACTTTGTAAAAATAGAGACACGTGTTAGGTTTATTTCTTTCGAGAAATTAAAGCTTGTGTTATATGAATCATCTGTATAGAATCCAATAAAGTCATATCCATCTGGGCCATTATCTATAACTTTTTCTCTAAGTTCTTCTTCTGAAAGTATAGAGGATTCTTTTACGGTTTCTGTGAATAATGGATGTCCACCAGGGCCTATTATGTCTACTTGGCATAAAACATCTTCCCAAACAGCATAGAACACTTCGTTTCCTGTGTTGCCGGCCTTAATTTCCTTAGATTCTGTTGATTTTAAATTGTCTACTGAGAATTTTTTTTCAATATAGTTAACATTTGACCAATATTTAAAAGTACTTCCCTTTTTAGAAATAATGGTTTTATTTGTTGAGGAAATAGTTGGAAGCTCGATAGTGTCATCATTTACTGTATATGTTCTAGTATAATAATTGCCAAGTTTATCTTGTCCTTGTTTAGCTTCGTGATATTCATATCCAAAGCTCTCGTCAAGAGTGCCGCCAGTTAAATATAAGGTAATTGTATATTCAATAGGGGATAAAACTTGCTTTAATGATGCTTCGCCATTAGCAAGCGCAGCTTCAATGGAATCGTATGTCTTTCCTGTTTCTGTAACCCAAGCTGTAGAATAGCCTTTCTTTACAGGAATTACCACGTCTCCTTCTTCTGAATAAGAACCAATCTTTTCCCCGTTTTCATTGTATAAAACAATAGATGCTGGTTCTTCTTGTAAAAGTTTTACTGCTAGAATAACACTTGCAACAACGATGGCGATAACAGCGATGACAATAATAGTATCTCTGATATACTCTTTCTTTCTTCTTTTGATAATTTGTTCTGCCTTTCCGTCCATACTAATTAAAACCCTAAAAACATAATATATTTTTGATTTTAAATTATATAAAAGATGATGTCTATATCTTTTAGTAATAATTAAATAGTTTAAATATTTATACACAATGATGTATATTCGGGAAAAATATAGCAAAATAGGGCGTTTTGGGGTGTATATATAGAATATTTCTTCATAAAAATATTACAAAAATTTTATAAATAAAATATGGATATATGGTGCCTACTCGTTGCTTTATTGCTTTTAGTTAATATTCATACTAATATTAAGATGTGATATTTATTAGGGGGAGAATATGGATAAAATTAAGAATTTCTTTAAATTTGAAGAAAGAGGAACAACAATAAGAGCAGAAATTATTGCCGGATGTACAACCTTTATGGCAATGGCCTATATTTTGGTTGTAAATGCAGGTATGCTTTCAGCTATTGATGGTGTTTCTTATGGTGCAATCTATATTGCTACTGCAATATCTGCAGTTGCAGGAACCATTTTAATTGGACTTTTAGCGAACCTTCCTTTAGCTCAAGCAAGCGGAATGGGATTGAATGCGTTTTTCACATATACAGTTGTATTTGGACTTGGCTTTACATACGCAAACGCATTAGTTTTCGTTTTATTTGATGGTATTTTGTTCGTTGTTCTAACAGCAACAGGTCTTAGAAAGATTATATTTGAGGGAATACCAGATTGTGTTAAAAAGGCAATACCTGTAGGTATTGGTTTGTTTATTGCATTTATAGGTTTCCAAGATTCAGGTCTTGTTGTAGATAACGGTGGAACATTAGTTGGGTTACAATCCTTCAATTTAATAGGTGATGCATCATGGGGATCAATAATGCCTTTATGTTTAACTATAATTGCAGTATTTGTTATTGCTGTTTTAACAAAGAAGAACGTAAAAGGTGCCATTTTATGGACAATGCTAGGAACTACTCTCGCGTATTATCTATTAGGATTTACAGTAAGCGGGTTCTATGATGGTTTTTCTGAAAGATTTGACTATAGCTTTGTTCAACCATTTAAAGATTTTGGTACGCAATCTATTGGACAAGTATTTGCTCAAGGTTTTAATTTTGATTCATATCTTGAAAAGCATAATGCCGCTCAACTTATTGTTGCTTTTGCAACAACAGCGCTTGCTTTCTGTATGGTAGATATGTTCGATACATTAGGAACACTATATGGTGCTTGTAAAGCAGGTGGCATTACAATTGTTAAGGAAGATGGCAAAGAAGATATTCCAAATGCTAATAAGGCTATGATTTCAGACGCTGTAGCAACTTGTGTTGGTGCTGTATGCGGAACATCAACTGTAACGACATTCGTTGAATCATCAGCCGGTGTTGCTGCCGGTGGTAGAACAGGTTTTTCTTCTGTAATTACTGCAGCATTATTCTTTGTAGCTATGTTCTTCTCACCTCTTGCGCAGCTAATTCCTTCTTGTGCATATGCTCCTGCTCTAATTTATGTAGGATATGCAATGATGTCAAATGTTGTAGATATTAACTGGAAAGACCCAGTTGTTGCAATTCCTGCATTTTTTGCGATAGTTATAATGCCATTTACATATAACATCTCTTATGGTATTGCATTTGGTTTAATTGCCTATGTAATTATATCTATCTGCACAGGTGCTTTTAAGAAGATAAACATTAGCACTTGGGTTATAACAATACTATTTGTTGCAATGTTATTCTTAACACACTAATTAGAATAAAATGTGTGACACGTATGGGAGCGAGCATATAAAAATCGCTCCCATTTTTATGCACAAAAAATAAAGTGAAAAACATAAATATTCATGGTTGTGAGTTTTATACATTGATTCTAGTAAAAAATGTCCATAAATTTTAAATTTGTCACACTTTTTGAAAGGATAAAAATGACTGAAAAATATATAGACAGTTTAAGGGTAAAATCTTTTAAAATACGCACAATACCGAGATATAATTTTGTCACACTTTACAATATGAGTTTTCCACATAAACAAATGTTTTTGTGGATAACTTTGTGGATAACTCGGCTTTTTGTGGATAAATTTGCATGTTTTTTACAAAAAACGGGCTAAAACAATGAAAATGTCTAATTAAATAATTTGTCCATATTT
>DFIJ01000020.1 GCA_002372775.1 Christensenella sp. UBA3700 | reverse complement strand
AAAGTATCCTTTTTTTAATCTCTACTAATTAGCCTTATCTTCTGTAGCGTTAGCTTTAGCTTGAAGCTTATCAAAGAAAGCCCTATCGTGATGGAATGTTGGTACTAATACCTTTAATTGCTCAATAACATCAAGCTTTTCATTTGTAGCACAAACATCCTTCATCTTATCTAAATCTGCTAAGAACGCTTTCTCATCAATCTTAGATAATTTACCAATCTTAATCTTTTCGTTCGCAGTTTCTGTTAAGCCTTCTTCAGCCATTAATAATTCTTCGTATAACTTTTCGCCTGGTCTTAAACCTGTGTATTCGATTTTGATATCGCCGTTAGGAATATGTCCCAGCATTCTAATCATATTCTCTGCAAGAGTTTGAATCTTTACAGGTTCACCCATATTTAATACAAAAATTTCTCCACCCTCAGCATATGTACCAGCTTGTAGTACAAGAGATACCGCTTCAGGAATTGTCATAAAATATCTAATAATATCTGGGTGAGTAATTGTTACTGGACCACCAGATTTAATTTGCTCTTCAAATAAAGGAATAACTGAACCATTAGATCCTAATACATTACCAAATCTAACTGCTGCAAAAGTTGTCTTTGTTTTTCTTTGAGCCATCATTTGGATAATTCTTTCACAACAACGCTTTGTAGCACCCATAACGTTTGTTGGATTAACAGCCTTATCTGTTGAAATCATAACGAATTTCTTTACTTCATATTTGGCAGCAAGTTCTACAACATTTAAAGTTCCAAATACGTTATTCTTAACTGCTTCAACTGGTTCTGATTCCATTAAAGGTACGTGCTTATGAGCTGCAGCATGGAAAATAATTTCTGGATGATGTTGAATAAATACTTTTTCCAATTCGCCCCTATCTGTTATTGAAACGATTTCTGCGAATAAATTAATATCTCTTCCATACTTTCTCAACAATTCTTGTTGAATGTTATATGTTGAATTCTCGTATACGTCAACGATTACTAATCTCTTTGCACCATACTTCCAAATTTGTCTACATAATTCGGAACCAATAGATCCACCGCCACCAGTAACCATAACAACTTTTCCTTTAATCATATCTTTTACGTTTTGTAAATCAAAAGAAATACTTGTTCTTCCTAGTAAGTCGTCAACATTAATATCTCTCATTTGACGAGTCATACCAATGTTATCTACGATTTCTGTGAAATATGGTAAAACTTTAACTCTACAACCTGTCTTAGCGCACTCATTTAAGATTTCTGTTCTTCTTTGAGTTGAAGCTGATGGAATTGCGAAGATGATAGTATTAACATCGTATTTCTTAACTACTGTTTCAAGATCTGCGATTGTACCAACTACTTCTACATCATTGATAATTCTTCCCATTTTGTTTTTATCATCATCGATAATACAAATTGGTTCATAAATACTTTCTGGTCTTAATAATTCTTCAATTAAAGTACTACCGCTTAAACCAGCACCAATGATAAGAGTTTTTCTTCTTGGTCTTGTTGTCATCTTCATCTTAACGCTAGTAAAGATGATTTCATATAATAATCTTGCAAGCAAGATTAGAGTATTACAAATGAAATAGAAAATAATATAAACTGGATAAACTTTAAATTGTTGTCCACCCAATGTTTCAATGGTTTGGTCTTGGCTTATAAAACCAAACTTTTGGTCAAGCATGATAAACAAGGTAAACGCTACTGTTGTAGCACCAAAGATTCTAAGATAGTCTTTTCCTCTAGCATATCTCCAAACTACCTTAAAAACTCTAAAAGCCCAAAACGACAATGCGAATAATGGAATAATACATGCTACTGCTTTTAAAAAGCCAACCCAGATATTTATATCTACATTTGCTCTAATAACATATATTTCACCAACTATTAACGAGATTAAAAAAGCTAATACTACTAGCGCTAAGTCTAATAACAAAATGCCGACTTCTCTTAATGTTCTAATAGTGTATGAATCTCTTGTTAGTCTTCTTCTTAACATACTTTTTTTACCCTAAATTGCTCAAATATTATATATTAATATAAATATAAGTGCAAGTGATTTACTCCCCGTAACCATTAGGATTTTGACTTTGCCATCTCCAACTATCTTCACACATCTCTTCTAAACCGAACTTACATTCAAATCCAATTTCGTTTTTTGCTTTTGTTGGATCTGCGTAACATTCAGCAATATCGCCGCTTCTTCTTGGGTCAATTACATAAGGAACTTTCTTACCACTAGCCTTTTCAAAAGCCTTAACCATATCAAGAACGCTATAACCTTTACCTGTTCCAAGATTATATGTTACTAAACCTGGTTTTGTTTTAAGTTTCTTTAGTGCACAGATGTGACCCTTTGCTAAATCCACTACGTGGATATAATCTCTAACGCCAGTTCCATCTGGAGTTGGATAATCGTTACCAAATACATGAAGTTTCTCAAGTTTGCCAATTGCAACTTGAGTAATATATGGCATTAAGTTATTTGGAATACCATTTGGATCTTCACCAATTGTTCCACTCTTATGAGCGCCAATTGGATTGAAATAACGTAAAAGCGCAATATTAAATGAGCTATCTGCTTTATAGATATCTCTTAACATATCTTCTATCATCAACTTTGTTGAACCATATGGATTTGTACATGGTCCTAGAGGGAAATCTTCCTTAATAGGAACGCTCTTTGGTTGACCATAAACAGTAGCAGAAGATGAGAATACCAAATTCTTACATCCGTTTTCTCTCATTGCTTGAATTAAATGCAATGTAGAAATAAGGTTGTTTTCATAGTATTCAAGAGGCTTTTTGCAAGACTCTCCTACAGCCTTTAATCCGGCAAAATGGATTACGGCTTCAATCTTCTCTTTTTTGAATATGTCTTGCATTTTTGCTAAGTCGCAAACATCTTCTTGGTAGAATTTAATCTTCTTTCCTACGATCTTTTCAACTCTCTCCAATGCAACCTTTTTAGAATTACATAAATTATCTACAACAACGACATCATATCCGTTTTCTACAAGTTCAATAACTGTATGTGAGCCAATATATCCAGCTCCGCCTGTAACTAATATACTCATATTAGTACCTCCAAAAATCCTTTATATTATTTTACTCTATTATAATACTCGTGTGCAATATCTAGCATTTTTGCGCTATTTCTTTCTATCTCTTCAACCATCTTGATTTGAGTTCTAGCTCTAACTAGATTTTGAGTATCATTGTTTACTTTAAAGTAAACATCACCATTCAAATAATCTGTCAAGAATCTCATGGCAATTTCTAGTGTCATTATTTGAGCACCAACATTTAACATCTCAACTTCCGTCTTCGTAATCTTTTCTCCAATAGATTCTATAAAACCTTTTGTGAATGCTCTATAACTATCTATATTAAAGTTTACTTTACTTAAGTCCTTTTCTTCTTCATCTGCTGTTGAACATGAAATTCTAACAGCGTCTCCAAAATCATAAAGAAGGCTTCCTGGCATTACTGTATCTAAATCTATTAAACAGATAGCCTTGTCTGTATTTTCATCAAATAATATATTATTTAATTTTGTATCATTATGGGTTACTCTAAGTGGCAACTCCTTGCTTTCAATCTTATCTACGATTTCGCCGACCAAATTAGCCCTATTTTTGATAAAAGCTATATCGTCCGGTACAGAATTCACCCTACAAGCTCTGTCCTCTTCTATGGCCTTTAGGAAGTCTTTATATCTTGACTTGGTGTTATGGAAATTTGGGATAACTTCTGCAAGTTGACTTGCGTCAAAATCGTCTAGTCTATATATAAATTTGCCTAATGCTCTTCCTGCTTCTTCTAGAATGCTTGGATTATCTGTTTGTTGATAAATCTTAGAATCAGGAACAAGATTTCTTAATCTATAGCAATCTCCGTTATGGTAATAGTAAGTCTTTCCATCTTTACAAGGAATAAATGATAGCGCTTCCTTTGTTAAATGGCCTTCTTCTTGCATAATTTGAGCATTAATATGCTTTGTTACAAGATCTATATTTCTTGCAACCCCATCATAATCTGGGAATACGAAAGTATTTAAATTTTGTAGAACATACTCCCCTTTTTTAGTAGTAACTAAAAAGGTATCATTGATATGGCCATTTCCAAATGGCTTAATATCTACAATTTCTTCATTTAATTGGAATTTTTTAATTATATTAATTGTGTACATATATACCTAAAAATGTCGCATAAGATTTTCACTCATGCGACATTGTTTTTTTAGTTTATTCTGTTGTTATTAATCAACATGATAATTTGGCTTGTAATCAGCAAATGATGTATATCCGCTTAAATCGTAAGCTAAAGAACTCTTGCTTCTATCACCTGTTTGTGGCCAGTATCTAGCTGCTAATGCAAGTGGATCATAGTCGATAGCATCATAAGAGAATGTTTGATGTGTCTCATTTGTTGTACCGCCACCGCCATTGCAGTCACCAGTAATTACACCACCAACGTCTAGTCTAGCCTTAACTGTAGAATTGATACTTTCTTTTCTATCCCAGCTTCTGATTAAACCATTATCATAGATTTCGATAGTGTTCTTTTCAAGAGTATATGTCATTTCTTGCATTTGGATATAATCCTTTGTATCCTTTACAAGTCCGCCCTTAGCAAACTTACATGCATCTTCAACATAATCTTCGTCAACCACAAATTCAATTCTATAGTATGTGTGGCCATCTTCATCTTCTAAAACATTAACTGTTGTTTCGTCTGAAAGATAAGATTTTCTAAAATCATATGTAGCCCAACCAACATGACCATAACTACCACAGAAGAATAGATATTCTTGTTTATATGGCTTTAATGCATAACCAAAATCGTAAATTGTATCAAGAGTATCCCAAGGCTTTCTGTTAGGGTTAATGTCGTTTGCTGGAACTTCATCTTCATCTAAATATACTAATTGTTGAGGAACAGCATCTTGATCAGCATCATAAGTTACCATATAAGCTGTATTATTTGCGTCACTTCTTGTTGATTGAATATCATCAACGTTATATAAAGATTCTGTATAAGCACCCATTAAATACTTTGTATATGGTTCGCCATTACCGTATCCATAGAAGTTTGCACCACCATTTGAACCTTTTCTAAAAGCAAATACTCCTTCGTAGATAACTTGTTGGATGTTATATCCTAAAGCTTTCTTTACTTCGTCCATTATGTTTTGAGGTAAATCACCTACTTCTAGTTTTGATACACCTGAGATTGTTTGAGAGAACATATTATCTAAATCTGTGCTGCTCTTTGTTGTTGAACAATTATATGCAGCTCTAACGCCAACGTTAAATGTATCAAAATAGCGTGAGAAGAATAAAAGTGTCGCATCAACTTCCTTAGCGCTAACAGTAGAATCTGTATAGCAATACCAACCTGTTCCATCAATAACAGAATAGTTAGTAACGGCTAAGCTATATAATCCAGCTGCGATATCTAACTTATCGTTATCGTTATTGATGTTCCAGCCTGTATCTGCAAACATTTCTTGAACAGTATAGACCTTATCTCCAGAATTTCTTACTTTTACATTAGATAAATTTGTATAATGGTTATAACCATTTACAGATAATAATGGAGAGAAGTCAGTAGCAACAGTCTGTTCTCCACCTAAGAATAGAGGTAAGATTAAAAGTACAACAACTAGTACAATTGCTACTACACCAACTGGGATACCGATTCCTAAACCGATTTTTAATGCTTTCTTGGATTTTTTCTTTCCGTTCTTTTTAGACTTTTTGTCTTTCTTTGAAGGCTTTTCTTCTTCGACATCATCATCGTCTAAAACATCGTCATCAATGATTTCGTCGTCTAGAATTTCGTCATCTAGAACTTCATCAACGATTTCGTCATCGAATTCTTCGATTTCTTCGTTTTTGTTCTTTTTCATAAAATTAACTCCATTTATATTTTTTTAAATCTTTTTTATAATACTATATACGCGGAATTAAAACAACCTTAATTTAGAAATTCGATGTTTATATAATAGACTTAAAACAAAGAAAACCCCATAAAATCTAGGGTTTTGAAAATTATAATTCTTCTGGGGGATCAAGCCTTCTATGATTTGAAGAAAACTTTTTTAATGGCTTTTCTAAAGCCTTATAAAGAATAGGAAGCAATATAATTACAGACATAGTGCCCATAATACACTGGCCTATTTCCCAGGGGATATCTGAAATACTCCAAGTAAGCCATCCTTTGTAGAATGTCTTCCATGTTTGACCATGATAAATCAAAGATGTAATAACAGCAAATGTCTGTCCATAAATAAAACCATGGACAGCTGTTATTAAACCTATAAGCCAAAGTCTTTTGTATAATGAACCTTTTAGAAGCTTTGTTAATAATAACAAAGTTGGCAACATTGCCCATGCAACAAACATTGTTGGAATTGATACAAACAACGGCCACATTCCCCCTGAAATGAAGCAGTCAATCATAACATAAATTAATACAACAGTAATTGTGAATAAATAACCAAATAAAACGTAATTTAAAACAATAAAGAATGTAACAAACTGCAAAAACGGAATGGATGCGAAAACCTCATCCACTGCGACTAAAAACGTTACCATTAATGCGGTCAAGACTAGCCTAAAAGTTAGACTAGTCTTTTCCCAATCTACTAATTGCAATTAATTAAACTCCTAAGATTGCCAAACCTTTGCTACGCCAGTATTACCATCATATCCGTCGATAACGATTGTGTATACTTTTAATCCAGCAACAGCGTCTGCTGTAACACCATTAGAATATGCTCCATCTAGTGCCATATAAGAATTAGTAAAGTCATCAGCGATATATCCCTTTTCTGCTTCAAAGTGGCCATTAGTTAACATCCAAGATGTTTGATTATTATAAGTTGATTCTGAGAATATAATATAGTCTGTATCATTGAAAGAAATCTTATAAGTACTTCCTTCTTTAGTAGCAACTGAAGCCAAAGCTTCTGATACATAAGTTTGACCAGCCTTTACTGGAACTTTTAGAGTAGCAAGAACTGTTCCTGTGATGTCTGCAGTCCATGTTGCGTCATCATATCCGTTATATTGACGAATAACTAAATCAAATGTGGCATCTTCTGTTGCTGGTTCTTCTTCTACGTTACATGCAACTAATGCAAAAGATAAGATTAGTACTGATAAAATAACTAATACTGATAAAAATTTTGTAAACTTTTTCATTTTTCTTTTTTCTCCTTTTATTTATTTCGTTTAGTTTACCCCAATTAAAATAGCCACCTTCTTTTTAGGAAAGTGGCTTTAAATTCTTTTATTTAACTCATCTCCTAAATCGAAGTAATGATTAAGGGGAATTGAGAGAAAAAAGTATAGTTAGCTATACTAGAAACTTTCTAATCGGCCGCACGGGGCTATAACCCGTAAACTTCACACTCTACTAACAACCTCTTAATCTCTATATATAATTGTCGCGTTGATTATATCAACAATACTATTTATTGGCAAGTTTTTACTATATAAATTTTTACACTGTTTCCTTGCAATTTAGCGCGTAATGTGTCGACTACAAGACTTTCGTCTTTAGTCCACAATTCTTTTACAGAATATTTATCTGCAAGTTTAAAACCTATATAGTTGTCTTTTGCTAAATTATCTAATTGAATACTTCTTATTCTTGGCAATTTACCTCTATTAAAGAAACATATTGCTGTTGAACCATCGGCAAGTGGCTTTGCAAGAACATCTACAAATCCTCTTCTTATTCTTTTACATGGTTTACATAATTTATCCTGGTTTATAGCTATTAAATCTTTATTTGTTACTATATCTAATACACTATCTGGCATTTTTCTTAAATCGTTACCTAAAATTAGTGGCGCGTTCATCATACACCATAGAGTAAAATGCGCTCTATTCTGATTTAGAGTAAGCTTTCCATTTCCAACTTCAAGCATATCTGGATCATTATATGAACCAAAGCCCGCGTACTTATATCTTTTTACTGTTAAATCATAAATGATTTTAATCCATGGCCAAATTGGTCTTATATCTGGTGTTGTTCTCCAAAGGTGACCAGCTTTAGCTCCCCATTCAAACGGTCTATTAAATCCCCATTCACAAATAGAATATGTTATAGGCTTTTTGCCTTGTGTAGCTTTTTCTAATAATTGTCCCATATTGTAATATTGATAGAATGCACCATCAGCTCTATTTCTAATTGGATTAGATAGCTTAATAGTATTTATTCCTTTATTTAATTTCACTTTTATTTGGAATCTAGCCGTGTTATTAAATGGCATTTGAGGTGGGAAATCCATAAAGTAGAAATCGTCGTCATTTACTTCAATTTGTAAGAATTTCTCGTATCTTCCCTTCTTTCTAATCTTTACTGTTAGAACATACTCGCCATCATTTTCTGCATACACGTTGGTAAAAATGGCAGAACCAAGTCCCGCATCAAGGCCAGCAATATGTTTTTTAGAAGCGCCCATTTTATCTGGCATAAACTTGGCAACACCATCAAGTTTTGCTGCAATACAGTCTATCTCTTGATAGTAATCATCTTTTGAAACGCTAATGCTTAATACTAAAGGAGCATATTTGCTCTTAACAACGTGGTGACAATAATCGTATTTAAAATATTCAATGCCCCATTTTGCAAATGTTTGAGCATCTTGCCATTCATGATTTAGTGAAGCTGGTAAATCTTCACATGTGTAAACGCCATTTGAAGAATAAATACCAACTTTTAATCCCATATCATTAATCTCTTTAACAAGATTTGGAATACCATGTCTAAATCTTACAAGATCCCCTTGAAGCTCGCCGTTTTCATCTCTCATACTAGAGTGCCAGCAATCATCTAGGTTTAGATATTTATATCCAGCAGCAAGTAAACCTTTATCTACCATTGCTTTTGCTGTTTCCTTCATAAGGTTTTCATCTATTTCATTTCTAAATGTATTCCAAGATGACCAACCCATTGGAGGTGTTGGACAAACATCATTTAAATAATCTTCTTTAATTGCTAAATTTGAGACTCTCTTTCGAATGCCTAAAAACTGCTTAAGATAGCAAATAGGACACATTCCATTTCTTTTCATAATTTTCCCCTCTTGCATATAATTATATATTATTTTAACTATTATTCTCAATATTGCCTCATATAGAGTATTGATGTTATAATTTTGCATGTGAGGTTTAAAAATGAAAAAAGTTGCACAATTTTATAAAGTATCATTTGAACAATTTGCAAAAGATTGGAAAGACACATTTGGTGATGTAGACAATATTAAAGAGATTTATGACGATATAAAGCTTCCAAAAAGAGCTACTGTAGATTCTGCTGGATATGATTTCTTTACACCATTAGATATTAATCTAAAACCAGGTGAAACTATTAAGGTTCCTACTGGAATTAGAGTAAAGATTGACTCAGGTTGGGTATTAAAATGTTATCCAAGATCTGGTCTTGGCTTTAAATTTAGAATGCAATTAAATAATACTGTAGGTATTATTGATGGAGATTATTTCAATTCATCTAACGAAGGACATATCTTCACTAAGATTACTAATGATTCTAACGAAGGAAAGGTTTTATCTGTTGCTAAGGGACAAGGACTTATCCAAGGTATTTTTGTTGAATATGGTATAACATATGACGACGATACAACAGGAATCCGTGATGGTGGTTTTGGATCTACAACAAAATAAAAATGTTGATATAAATTAGTAAAGGGAACAGCTTTGAACTGTTCCCTTTTTGTTTAA
>DFIJ01000017.1 GCA_002372775.1 Christensenella sp. UBA3700 | reverse complement strand
ACAACTCTTCCTGAGATATCATGTGGAGGTGTTAAATCTGTTCCTGTTTTAGCATGATGCTTAACAAGACAATGTCTATAGCTAACACCATTATAGAATGCTAGAGAATCTGTTCCCATCTTGCTTTGAACATATTCAATAAGTTCTTTTGCTTCAGCTGTTGAAATTTCACCAGCAGAGTAGTCAACCATAGTCTTATCTTCATAATTTGCTTCATCAGATAATGTTACTAAGTTACATCTCATAGCAATATCGTCATCTTTTAAATCGATTCCGATAGATAATGCTTCAAGTGGGCTTCTTCCTGAATAACAATTCTTTGTGTCATAACCCATCATAGATAGGTTAGCAACATCACTACCTGGCTTAAAGCCTGTAGGTACAGTCTTTACAAGACCGATTTCACCCTTTTTGCAAAGAGCATCTATATTAGGTTTGTTTGCGACCATAAGTGGAGTTTTTCCTCCGATAGATTCGATAGGATAATCTGCCATTCCGTCGCCTAGTATTACTACGTATTTCATTATGCGCTCCATATATTATTAAATATTTATATGATTTTAATACTAATATATTATGATTGTCAATTTTATTTGGGATGGGTGAAATCTTGAAGTGGAGGTTGTTTAAAGATTAAAGTAAGTCCTCAATTGAGCAATTAAGGGCCTTAGAAAGGGTATAAATAGTTTCAACTTGGGCTTTAGCGATATCTACAGAACCTTGTTCGTATGCTTTAATCGTTCTAAGTGGAATATTGCAAATCGCTGCCAATTCGCTTTGAGATAGACCTCTTTTCTCTCTCCATTCTTTAAGAGATGATTTGTATGGGAAACTATTACTAATTTTTTCTGCAATTTTAGATATATCCATTTCGTGGAAAAGATGATAATCATCAAGCAGTTTAGAACAAGGGTAATTAGATAGTATTTTTTCAAATGGCTTATTTATAAGCCACTGTGTATAAGCAAGTACCCATCCTACCCAATATGGAGCAGTTCTATCCATTGCTGGATTGTATTCTTTTAAGGGCTTATTTACGATTAGAGAAAATAGTTCGGAAGAGGATTTTCCAGCAATATAAATAGGGTCTCCTTCTTCAAATGCTTTTGAGATAAATGATTTACAAAATGCTTTTGAAAACTCATCGATGTCCATATTTTCTACAAAGCAAGCTAACTCAAAGATTTCTCCGAGCTTTTCTTGTGCATATGGTAGATAGTAATCATTGTAAGCGTGGGTCATTATTATCTATATCTCCTCTTATGAGTTCAATAAGGTAAATGGCGTCTTTTCTAAATACACCTTCCTTATTATTTAAGAATGCAAGTCTTGCCATTTCGTTTCTTTGTTTTCTTAGTGGATAGTAAACTGCAGCGTCTGCTTTTTCGCTTGAGATGTATTTTATTTGGTCAAATGATTTCTGACTTTTTAATACAATTTGCTCTCCAAGTTTGCCAAGTTTAAGCGCTTGAGCAAGTCTTTGACAAGATATAGTGTTATTAAGAAATGTTTCAGCAAAAGCAAAATATGAGTCATCCGCTCTATAACCTTTTATAACGTCATATTCTTGATATGGTATAGAGTAGTTTTCCAAAAGGTATTCTTTTCCTGCTTTAGATATGTCATTTTTTAATGTAAATACACGATTTTCTAAAAGAATAGTAATCCAATGAAGAATATTATATTGAGGTGAAGATAAGTCTAATACTTTTAGATTTGTTGTATCTAAAATGTATTTGTTAGCATATCCATTTTTGTCAGAATTTGATACTGCCCATTCTTTTGCTAAATCAATATTTTCTGTGCAATAAAAACCTAAGCCATAATCATTATGCTTGTTGCCAGCACCATAAATTGGCTTTTGTATAATATTTTCTGATCCATGATATAACACTATTTCTTTCTTCATTTTTTGTCTCTATTTTGTACTTAAATTGTATCAGCAAAACAATAAAAAGTCAACGAATTAGGACATTGCAATGTCCCAATTTTAAATATTATGTTATATCTTGGTTTGTAAAAACATTGTTTTAAAAATAAAATTTGCAATAACAAAAATTTTTACATTATAAGCGTTTTAAAATTAACTTGTATTTTATATAATAGACAAGGAGTAAAAAGGAGCTTTACATTATGGACAAAAAAATTAAGGTAGATTCTAATCTAATTGTTACAATCATAGTAGCATTAATCGCATTAGCTTATTATGTTGTACTTATCGTTGGTAAATATGTATTTGAACCATCCAACGCATTCTATAGAAGTTTTAATATTTTCTCAGGAGCAGGAGATCCAAACAAATTAATTAGAATAGCAAGTTATTTCATTTTTATTCTAAGTGCTAGCTGGATTGTTAGATATGTTCTTGGAAAATTTGGATTATTATTACACAAGGGTAGAGCAATCATTAACCTAACATGTAGTTTAATTAAATACGCTGCGGTAATCGTTTTAGTATTTATGGTATTAAAGACATTAGGCGTAGATACAACAGCAATCCTTGCCGGTATCGGAATCTTAGGATTAATCGTAGGTCTTGGTGCTCAACCACTTATCGCAGATATTATTGCAGGATTATTTATCGTATTTGAAAACGTATTCGAAGTTGGAGATATCATTGTTGTAGATGGTTTCAGAGGAACTGTTGTGGATATTGGTATTAGAACAACAAAGATTGAAGACGTTGGCGGAAATATTAAAGTTATTAACAATGCTGATATTAAGACTCTTGTTAATATGACTCAAGCTTTATCTGTTGCAAATTGCGAAATGTCAATTGAATATGGTGAGTCACTAGAAAGAGTTGAATCTATTTTAAGTGAGGCATTACCAAAGATTAAAGAAGCTATTCCTGAAATTAAGGAAGGACCTTTCTATAAGGGTGTTTCTTCATTTGGTGATTCTAGCGTTAATCTAAAGTTTATTGCAAAGTGTGAAGAAGGTTCTAGATATCAAGTAGAAAGAGATCTAAATCGTCAATTCAAATTATTATTTGATAAGAATAATATTAGTATTCCATTCCCACAAGTTGTTGTTAACGAACCAACTAAGTTCGAGAATGTTACCAAGAAGCAACAAAAAGCCGCTTCTGAATTCGTTTCAGAACAAAAAGAGTTATCTAAAGCTCTTCCAGATGGAGACAGACCAGCAGTAGATACAAGCGACAACGTAAATGGCTAATCACACTGACGAATTTAACGATTATGGTATAAAGAATCCGGATGGTATAAATATAAGCTATACGGACTATCAAAGAGTGTCATCATTAAATGACATAGGGAATTTTATACAAGAACAATCATCTAGTGGTGTAAAAGAAACACAATCCATAAAAGAAACAACATCTTCAAGAGGCTCCGATTATGTTTCAAATAAATCATTAGATTTAACAAGCACGATAGATGATATTCAAAATTTGCAATCACAAAGTGCAGCATCAACTAGCGGTGCAGTTTCTGCATCGACAGCAGCAGCCACAACAACTACGGCTGCTACAACTACAGCTGCTGCAACATCAACAGCAGCGGCTACTATGTCCTTAGGTGCTGTATCAGTTGGTGGCGCTATTGCATCAGCAGTAGCTACAATGGTTGTTGTTGCCGCAGTAGTCGTTAATTCATTTGCCCTAGTGGTTTCTTTCTTAAGTGCTACCTTTAATTCTTTAGCATTTGAAGTCTCAATAGAGAATAACGAAGAGATGGAAGAATTTAGAGCAGTACTTTATGATGAAAACGAAAAGATTTGTAAAGAACTTACTATATCTGAATCTCAAATTGTAATATTTGATGATTTGGATGAAGGTAAATTATATACTTTTGTCGTATACGACAAAGATGAAATCATTAAATATAAGCAATCTTATTTAACTTCTACTCGAAAAGCGTACGAAGATGACATAAGTATCGAAATTGTTTCAAAGACTAAAAACAAATTAAGCTTTGCTTTATATGTGCCACAAGAAATCGCTAAGGATGTATATACAATCCGTGTTAGTGAAGTAGGTGGTAAGGAATTGTATGTTACGGATGATTCTTCTCCGGAAAAATTAGTAAACTTAAATGTTTCTACAAATAATGATCTTATCATAAAAGTTTCTTTTGGTAATCGTAGCGTTTATCAATATAGAGTTGCAAAAACTATTACATATAATGAACCAACATTTGATTGGGATAATATTGTAGATGATAAAGTTATTGCTAC
>DFIJ01000098.1:462-4183 GCA_002372775.1 Christensenella sp. UBA3700 | reverse complement strand
CTAATAGATGTGGATTCTGTAGATGGAATGTAATAGATATCGTCCTTGTCAATAACAAAAGTATTCAATCTATCTTTATCTTGTGGAGCAAGTTTTGTAACAACAGCAACTTTATATCCACCAGCATAAGCGGCAGCTGAAGAATAAATAACAGCACCACCTACTTCTATAATTTGATTGTCTAGATAATCAATATTGTAATCTAGTGAAATGTGACCAATAACTAATGTGTCATATCTTTTCATTTTTCTATATATCCTCTTTTAATTAATCAAGATTAAAATGTTATTTTCTTATCTATCTTATAGATACCGCTTACTTTATTGTCAACAGTTGCATTTTCTACGCTACAACCAGATTGTCCAACAACGTCACCAAATCTAATATTAACATGTAATGGATCCATCATTGGATTATATTCATATGTTACAGATAAGATTACTACGTCCATAATATAATCATGCATGTTTGTTGCAGTTTCATCTAAATCAAGAGCTTGAGCACCACCTGCTAATCTATTGATTACGCCAGTTTCTGTTCTAGATAAATTATTATATCCTATTGCTACATTACCATTAGATAAATCTATGATAATAGTAACGTAAATATTCTCTGGCAATAGGGTAGACGTATATCCCATACCGCTTGATTGTATTTGAATTGTAGTAACAAGATACATTCCACTATTTACTTGAGATAGTGTTGTAATATCTCCACTAACTGGATCTGTTGCCATCTTTAAGTTAGATAAGCTTGCCTTTAATGCTGCAATTTCATCACTTGTGCCTGATAAATCTACTACAGCTGTTTGATAAGAATTAATTTCTGTAGAAGAATCCATACCAAGATTAGCAATAAAACTTGGAGTGTTAGCAAGAGATTCTTTTATAGCATATCCTAAATTTCTACCTGTTAAATCAGCCTTCATTCCTAATTCGCCACTTAAGATATTATCTTTATCAAAATGAACGCCTGCAATATTATATTCATCAGAACTTGTAATATTATTTTGTGCAGTTACATCAACACCTGTATGTAATGCAGCAATTGTATCTGCAATATCTGTTGATACATATCCATCGCCTTCTTGAATTACATTCTTATATGCAGCATCATAAATAGAACCAAAATAGATTCTTGCTTCCCTTTCGCCTTCCTCTGGTTCAAATGTTATTGTCAATTTATCAAATAACGAACCTAAGCTTCCCTTTATTGTTGCATCTGCAGTTGCCTCAATTTCCGAGATATCAAAAGCTGTTGGTGAGAATCTCGAGCATACAGTACTAAAGTTTGCAAGAGAAGCATCACCCATATCGTTAATTGTTACGTGAATACATTTCTCATCAATAGAATCTATCTTAGACATATCTAATACAACATTAATAACAAAGTTTGGAATAAGCTTTGAGTAATCGTTCTCGCCTTCTGTAGATAAATAATTACATGTATAGATTAATCTAATCTCTGTACTGCTTATAACAAATACTTTTTGTAATTCAATATTAGAGACACCTTCGCCTGAAATGCTGAATGCATCACTAAACAATTTTGCTGCTTCAGCTTCTGTTGCAAATGGATTAAATGATTCTTTATTTAACAGTTGTTTTTGTGCCAACAATTCAGCATCTGTGCTATATGTCAATGCACTAACGCCAGAAGTCCAGGCGCTAGCTAGTGCCACACCATCAATTGCACTGTTATAATTTGCACCAATAGATTGGAATTGCGTAACAATTGTATCTGTAGATTCTAATGACAATCTATTTGCGGTTGAAATGCTGTATTTATTATTAACCTGATCAATAAACTCCGATAAGTCTTGAGCCTTATTTGTTCCTTCATAATCACGAGGTATTACACAAATGCCCTTAAATGCATCGTATACTTGTTCTGAAGTTAAATCTTCTTGCCCTTCTTCCTTTGCCTTAAGAATAGTTCCTGCCATAATCTCATAAACACTTGGAAGTAATACTGAGTTATCTTCAAATAAGATACTTGTTCCTAATTGCTCAGCAAGTCCATCAAGTCCATTTAAGAAAGCTGTTCCGATATTTGCAATCATGCTATCTGTATCTAATCCCTCAGAAGATGTACCCATACCAGATAAAAGTGATGAAATAGTATTTAAATATTCAGCCGTTCTTTCTACGCTCTTACCATTAATCTGAATTGTTGTCTCTTTTGTTTCAACATTAATATTTGCTGTTACGTAAATATATTCTGGAATTAATTGCGAAGCTAAAGTTAATATTAAAGAATTCTCTTCCATGTTTCCAGACAACATCGCAAGAACTCCTACTTCAACAACGATAGATAATGTATCTTGAGACCCATCATAATAAAGATTAAGAATTGAATATGAAAGGCCACTTGCTGCACCCTCTTCAGAAGAGCCTTCACCTTCGCCAACGTTACCTGTTGCACTTGAAACATAATTTGCCATTAATCCGGCCATCGCTAAATATGGAACTGCAACTTTATATTCTCTAGCAACATATGTATCTGCACCAAAATCTAAGTTAGATAAATTAATATGATTAATAATTGTATCTGAACCAGCACTTTCACCCGTTATGTTTGTGATTTTATCAAATAGATTATCCTTTGTCAGATATCCATTTTCTATAGCATATTGACTAGATATATTAGAAACCATTGTCATTTGACCATCTTCAATATATCCTTCAATATCATCTCTTTTTGTTGTTTCAGAGAATCCTAAATCAGTTTTAATATCATCAAAGTTTTGTAATCCAATATCCCTAATCATACAGAAGAATTGTGCTTCTGTTAAATTATCAACATGTAACATACCCATTAATGCTTTAATAGGAGAAGCATCAACAGATCCTTTCTTAGAATCACTTGAATATACAAAATCTACTGGAACAATTTCTTGAACTTTTTCAATAATGTCAACCACTTTTTGGTTAACCATTTGTAGAATTCCTTCAATTGAACCATATTCACTATCTTTTAAGAAATAATTCGCAAGTGTATATACAGTATTCATTTGCTTATCTGAATAACTATCTACCAATATCTCAGATTTAGCCATGTAGTCATTTGGATAAATGCTTACTGTAGCATAGAATGACTTAGGTAATATCTTAGATAAGAAAGCTACTGGTTCGTAATAGTTCTTGATAACAGATTGGGCAACATCTCTAATATTAATTTGAACAGTCAAAGTTAATTTAACTTTAGTTAAATCTGTTGGCGTTTTATTTGTAATGGCAATTTGTGGAATTACGACTACATTCGCTAAATCAATACCCATATCAGTTACCATTTCTGGAATCTTGCTGCTAACACCTTCAGATTGAACAGCGGTTTTAATTGTATCATTTATAAATGCCGCTAATTGTTTATCTGTTAGACTCAAAACCGAGTCTGTAGCATAAGTTTCATCATATTCTTTTAATCTTGAGAAATCGAACTTTAATTCTTTTAAGAAATTGTCCAAAGCTTCATTGCCAGTAATAGAATTACTTGTGTTAGATTCACCTTCAGCTCCTTCTTCTGCTGCTACTATTGAATTTCTAGTAGAAACAACTCCTTGATCTTCAGTGCTTTGATTCTCATCTTCGCTAGTTGCTAAGAATGAATCTAACACTTCAAATATGTTTTTCTTTAAATCAACAGATTCGTCTAAATATAAAGCATTAGATAAATTAGTATAGAATGCTGTTAAATCTGATTCTTTATATGGGTTTGTAAC
>DFIJ01000098.1:0-376 GCA_002372775.1 Christensenella sp. UBA3700 | reverse complement strand
TTTAAACTAATGCCAACTTGTGGTTCAACAAATTGATTCCAAGCAAAGAATGCGCCGCCATATAGAGCGCCTACAAAAATAACAAAAGTAACAACTAAGGTGATAAAACAATTTAAACAGCAACGATTATTGCTCTTGTTTCTTCTCCTTTGTCTTTTTCTTCTATTCTTATAATAAGTGCCACTTTTTGCACTTGAAGAATATCTATCTCTCTTATTATTTTTACCCATATATTCTCCTTTGTTGTATTTTTAATTATATACGCGTGTGAATAAAAAGTCCATAAGGGCAAAACTCGGCTTTAACAAATATGGGCAAATTCAGTAAAGAATTTACCCTATATTTTACAAATAAACTTAAACTATTAATAAAAACA
>DFIJ01000089.1 GCA_002372775.1 Christensenella sp. UBA3700 | reverse complement strand
ACTTTTAGGTTTTCGAACAGCCCCAACTTTTTATATTTCTTATAACTGTATCAGAATTATTTCATTTCAGCTTCAGCACCAGCTTCTGTTAATTCCTTAACTAAAGCTTCTGCGTCTGCCTTTGGCATAGCTTGCTTAATTGTCTTAGGAGCGCCATCAACTAAAGCCTTAGCTTCAGCTAATCCTAAACCTGTAGCAGCCTTAACGATCTTAATAACAGCGATCTTGTTACCACCAGCTGACTTTAAGTTTACGTCAAATTCTGTCTTTTCTTCAGCTGCACCAGCTGCACCAGCTGCTCCAGCTGCAGGAGCTGCAACTGCCATAGCTGCTGCTGATACTCCAAATTCTGTTTCAATAGCCTTAACTAATTCGTTAAGTTCTAATACTGTCATACCCTTAATTTCTTCGATTAACTTTGCGATATCCATTTTTATATCCTCCAATAATATCCTTAATTTAAAATTTTGTTTAGCTTATAACTAAGCTTGTTTCTCTGCAACTTGTTGCAAAGCTCTTGCTAAGCCACTGATTGGGCTTTGTAGCATACCAAGTAATTGTGCGATAAGAACTTCCTTTGATGGAATAGATGCTAACTTTTCAACTACCTTAGCGTCAACATATGCCTTATCTACGTAAGCACTCTTTACTGACAAACTTGGAACGTTAGCCATAGTATCCTTGAATACCTTAGCTGCAGCAGTGATTTCGCCGTTAGCGAAAGCAAATGCGTTTGGTTCTTGTAAGTCATTTGTGAAGCCTTCGATTCCTAATTCTTCTAAAGCCTTATTTACTAATCTATTCTTAAGTACTTTGTATTCAACATTAGCTGCTCTTAATTTAGCTCTTAAAGCAACGTCGTCGTTTACTGAAATACCCTTGTAAGATACAACGATAAAGCCATTAGAGTTTTCAATCTTAGATTTGATTTCTTCAATTGTTTTAGCTCTTAATTCTTTTGCTTCAGACATCTTTTACCTCCTATAAAAAATCATCCCTCTACGCCTAAGACATAGAGGGATAAATAAATTAACTATTTAATTATTATCACATCTACCTCGGCAAGAAATTAAGCTTTTTCAAGCACTTGCTGTCTTTGGCAAGATTAATTGTGTTTCTATAATAATATAATATTTATATTAGTGTCAAACGAAATTGACCTAATAAATTATTTTGCAAGTACCTTAATACCAGGACCCATTGTAGAAGAAACTGATACGCTTCTAATATATTGTCCCTTAGCGCTTGCTGGCTTAGCCTTAACGATAGCATCATAAATTACTTGGAAGTTTTCTAGTAACTTTTCAGCACCGAAAGATTTCTTACCGATTGATACGTGAATAATGTTAGTCTTATCTAATCTATATTCAACTTTACCAGCCTTGATTTCTGTAACAGCTTTCTTAACGTCCATTGTAACAGTACCAGACTTTGGATTTGGCATTAAACCTTTAGGTCCAAGGATTCTAGCAACCTTACCAACTTGACCCATCATATCAGGTGTAGCAACGCAGACGTCGAAATCTAACCATCCACCTAGGATCTTTGTGATGTATTCTTCAGCACCAACGAAATCAGCACCAGCTGCTGTAGCTTCGTCAGCCTTAACACCCTTTGTTAAAACTAAAACCTTCTTAGACTTACCTGTACCGTTTGGTAATACAACAACGCCTCTAACTTGTTGGTCAGCGTGACGTGAATCTACACCAAGCTTTACGTGTAATTCTACAGATTCATCAAATTTAGCTGTAGCTGTTTGAACTAATACGTTCATAGCTTCTGCTGGATCATAAGCCTTAGTAGTATCTACTAACTTAGCTGCTTCAATATATCTCTTACCTTGTTTCATATTACTACCTCCTCTTATTCTTCAACTAGAACGCCCATTGAACGAGCTGTTCCTGCTACCATGCTCATAGCTGCTTCTAAGCTACCAGCTGTTAAATCTGCCATCTTTTGCTTAGCGATTTCTTCAACTTGAGCTTTTGTTAACTTAGCTACTTTGTTTGTATTTGGCTTTCCGCTTCCGCTTTCGATACCAGCAGCCTTCTTAATTAAAACTGGAACTGGTGGTGTCTTTAAGACGAATGTGAAGCTCTTATCCTCATAAATAGTCATTACTACTGGGATAATGAAACCATCTTGTGACTTTGTCTTTTCATTGAATTCCTTTGTAAATGCAGGAATATTGATACCATGAGGTCCTAAAGATGAACCTACTGGTGGTCCTGGAGTTGCTTTGCCCGCAGGTAATTGTAATTTAACAATTGCTTTAACTTTCTTTGCCATAGTTTATATCCTCCTATGCAATCGTGGTATTTAACGAAATGTAATGAAATAAGATTTTACATTTCTCCCAAGCTTAATAAGCAATATTAAGCTTAATTTGTCTTAGATTTTTTCTACTTGGTTGAAATCAAGAACCATTGATGTTGGACGTCCATAAATTTGGATATCAACCTTAATCTTTTGTTCTTCTGACTTAATTTCAGTAACTTCACCTTGCCAATCCTTGAATGGTCCAGCAATGATGTTAACTGTATCGCCAACAGCGATTTGTAAGTCTTCAACCTTAACTTCTTCAAGTTGAGTTCTCTTAACCTCTTCTGGAGACATTGGAAGTGGTCTATTATTAAAGTCACAACAGAAGTCTTTAATACCTCTAGAGTTCTTAACCATATACCAAACATCCTTTGTATATATCATCTTAATGAAGATATAGTTAGGGAACTTATTCTTTACTACAGTCTTTTTCTTTCCGTTCTTTTCAACAATAACTTCTTCTCTTGGTACTACAACATCAAAAATTAGGTCGCCCATCTTATTGATCTCAACCATTTGTTTAATACCTTGTTCTGCTATTTGTTCATAACCATATTGAGTCTTAAGAATGTACCATTGTGGTTGATTTGTATCTAACATAATGTACCTCCTAGAATTCTGCTCCGGTTAATAATTTCAATAACCATACACAGAATGTATCAAATCCCATAGTAATGATTAGGAAAGCTACTACAACTACTAATACTGTTCCTAATGATGCTAATGTTACTTTCCATGTAGGCCAGTTAACCTTCTTTAATTCAGAACCCATTTCTTTGAAACGTTTTCCAATTCTCTTAAAGAAAGCACTGAACTTATTGTCTGCAGATTTGTCTTTCTTGTTGTTTTTAGAATTAGTTTGAGCAGGCGCTTGAACACTTCCTAAGTTATCACTTAATGGAGCGTTGTCTGCTAATTCTACGTTAACATTCTTCTTTGCCATAAAATACTCCTAATAAATTACTTTGATTCCTTGTGAAGTGTTGTCTTCTTGCAGAATTTGCAATACTTGTTTAATTCAATTCTATCAGGATTATTCTTTTTGTTCTTGTAAGTATCGTAGTTACGTTGCTTACATTCTGTACAAACTAGAGTGATTCTTGTTGCATTATCCTTAGCCACTTTAGTATTCCTCCAAAAAAATTACACTCCTTAGAGTGCATTAGTAGTTTAACATATCGAATATATGGTGTCAAACTTTATTTATAAATAAAATAAAAAATTTGGTCGCCTATTTTCAAGGCAACCAAACTTCAAATTTTCATTAGATATTTGTTACATCATCCTTTGCAAAGAAGCCTTCTTTAACTTCTTCAATAGAATGTTTCTTTAATGTCTTTCTCTCTTTCTTAGCTGCTTTTAATTCAGCTTTTCTATCAAATTGTTCTTTATAGATTGGCATAAATGATGAAACCATACCGGCAGACTTCTTCATGATAGATCCTGAGAACTTAGGAGTAATTCTTGGCATCATTCTCATACCTAAAGACATTAATTGAGCCATAAAGTCTGTGAAGAATCTTAACTTACCCTTACCGATAGCCTTAACAATTCTCTTACCAGCTGTTTGAGCTGTAATACCAACTGATTGAACCATCTTATCAGCCTTAGGAGCTGTTCCTTCTCCTTCTCTTGCCTTATAGATATCTGTCTTAACAGGTCCTGGCATTACACAAGAAACACCAATATTGAAACCTCTTAATTCTTGAGCTAAACATTCTGTTAATCCCCAAACTGCTGCCTTTGTAGCTGAATAAATAGATTCACCACCGAATGGTAAGATAGCAGAAGCAGAAGCAACGTTACATACATAACCAAACTTGCTCTTCTTGATTGCAGGAATCATAGCCTTACATCCATAAACAACTGATAGTAAGTTAGTCTTGATAATCTTATCGATTTGATCATCTGTCATATCATTGAATTGACCAAATGGTTGGATCATACCAGCATTGTTGATAAGGATATCTGTGTTGAATCCCATATCATCTAATTCTTTAGCAAAGTTTCTCCATTCTTCTTGTGAAGAAATATTAAATCTTCTATAAGAGAACTTGTCACCAAGTTCAGCCTTTAATTCATCAAGCTTTGCCTTGTTACGAGCAACACCCATAACATTACAGCCATACTTCTTAACTAAAATAAGTAATACTTCTTTACCCATACCAGTAGAACAACCTGTAAGAACTACATTTCTACCGTATAACCAATCCATTCTTGACATACGCACTTTTTCCTCCATGGTTTTATAAACCATGTCTATATTACTATAATTAGTATTTTATTGCAATGTAATTGCAATAAAAAAGTGGCCAGCCGAAGCTGACCACTAAAATTCTTGTATTAATCTAATTCAAAGATTAGCCTTCGATCTTAGAAACAACACCAGAACCAACTGTTCTACCACCTTCACGGATAGCGAATCTACCACCGGCTTCAACAGCAACTGGAGTGATTAATTCGATGTCCATAGCTACGTTATCGCCTGGCATAACCATTTCGATACCTTCTGGTAACTTAATAGAACCTGTAACGTCTGTTGTTCTGAAGTAGAATTGTGGACGGTAACCATTGAAGAATGGAGTATGACGGCCACCTTCTTCTTTCTTTAATACGTATACTTGAGCAGCAAACTTTGTATGTGGGTGAATTGTACCTGGCTTAGCAAGAACTTGTCCTCTTTCAATACCACTTCTATCGATACCTCTTAATAATGCACCGATGTTATCACCAGCATAAGCTTCGTCTAGTAACTTTCTGAACATTTCAAGACCTGTGATAGTTGTTTCTGTTGTAGGCTTAATACCAACGATTTCAACCTTATCTTGGATCTTAACTGTACCTCTTTCTACTCTACCTGTAGCAACTGTACCACGACCTGTGATTGTGAATACGTCCTC
>DFIJ01000163.1 GCA_002372775.1 Christensenella sp. UBA3700 | reverse complement strand
TTTTAGTTGAAGGAAGCTCATTTTTACCATTTTTAGTGACTATTTCTTTTGCTTTTTTTTCAGTTAAACCACTTTTGCCAGTTCCTAAGATTTCATATACTTCGTTTATATCTTTATTATAAAACATAGGCCCCTCCTATTATCACTATATATATTTTACAGGGAAATGAATTTTTTTTCAATAATAAAAAACTATAACAATTGTTATAGTTTCACTGATGCTCTTTTTTTAATATTACTTGTAAAAAGCAATTTAATAATCTCGTCATAAGTCTTAACTGATATATATTTTATATTATCTTTTACTTCAACTGGAATATCATCTAAATCACGTTCGTTATCATATGGTATAATGATTTCTTTTATCCCATTTCGATATCCACCAATTGATTTTTCTTTTAATCCACCAATTGGTAAAATATTTCCACTTAAAGTCATTTCTCCAGTCATTGCTATAGTATTTTTAATTCTTTTATTAGTTAAAGCACTTATTAGAGCAGTTGTTAATGTAATTCCTGCACTTGGACCATCTTTAGGAACAGCTCCTGCTGGAACATGGATATGAATATCATTTTTCTTGAATATTTTATCATCTATTTTAAGTAATGATGAATGTGCTTTAATATAGCTCAAAGCTATTGTTGCACTTTCTTTCATGACATCACCAAGTGAACCAGTTAACTTTAATTCACCAGTTCCAGGATAAAGTGTTACTTCAATATCTAATGTATCTCCACCTGCTAATGTGTAAGCAAGACCTGTTACAACACCTGGTAAATGTTCTTTTTCTTTTACTTGTTCTGGATATTTAGGTTTACCTAAATATTTTTCAAGACTACTTGAAGTAATTGTTATTTTCTTATTTTCTTTACCTGCTAAGACATTTTCAGTTACAATTTTTCTTGTTAATTCATCAAACATTCTTGTTAATTCACGAACGCCTGCTTCTCTTGTATATTGTCTAATGATTTTTAAGATTATTTCATCCTTAATTGACAATAGTTTTTCGTCAAAGCCATTTTTCTTACAAGATTTTTTAATTATATGTTTTTTAGTAATATCTAATTTTTCATATTCAGTATAACCAGATAAACTTACTATTTCTAAACGATCTTTTAAAGGATCTGGAATGTTCTCAAGATAGTTAGCAGTCAATATAAACATTACTTTAGATAAATCATATTCTTCTTCAATATAGTTATCAATAAAGTGTTTATTTTGGTCAATATCAAGTACTTCTAATAAAGATGAGGCTGGATCTCCTTTAATATCTTTAGTCATTTTATCAACTTCATCAATCAAGAATACAGGGTTAATACTACCTGCTTTTTTCATCGATTGAATTATTCTTCCGGGTTGAGCCCCCATATATGTTTTTCTATGACCAATTATCTCGGCCGGATCATTAAATCCACCTACTGAAAGTTTAACAAATTTACGATTCATTGCTTCAGCTATACTTTCAGCAAGTGAAGTTTTTCCTACTCCAGGAGGACCTACTAAACAAATAATTTCACCATTTGTTTCTTTAGTTACTTTTTTAACTGCAAGATATTCAATTATTCTTTTTTTTACATCTTCAAGTCCTGCATGAGAAGAATCTAAAACTTCTTTAACATTATTTAGATCTCCATTATCTTTTGTTTCAACTTGCCATGGTAATGAAAGCATTGTTTCAATATATGTACGCTCAATATTAAGTTCCGGAGACATTGAGTTTAATGTTTCATATCTTCTTAATTCTTTTAAAATTTTATCTTTTATTCTTTTAGGTGCTTTTAAATTTTCAAGGCGACTAGTGAATTCATTTTCGTCTTCATCTCTGCCATTTATTTCACCTATTTCATCTTTAATTGCTTTCATTCTTTCTCTTAGGATATATTCTTTTTGAGAAGCATCAAGATTTTTCTTTACTTTGGCATCAAGTTCTTTTTCAATACCATATATTTCACTTTGTTTATATATAGATTCTAAAAGCATTTCTGCTCTTTTTATCGAACTGGTTGTTATTAAAAATTTAAATCTTTCTTTTAATGAAATTGGTAAATAAGGAACAACTATGTCAGTATATTTACTTAGTTTTTTTTCCTTTTTAATACTTGCTAAAAAACTATTACTTACATTAGAAACATTTTGAATATACTTTTCTAATTCTAGATTAAGTTTTCTTATTAAAATTTCTTCAGATTTTTCATCTATCTCATCAGGTTTTACTACTGAAACAATTGATTCTAGAACTTGTGATGAATGATTTACATTTAAATATTCATGCACATATCCTCTTTCTTTTGCTGATATAACAACTCTTGTTTTACTGTTTGGTAGTTCAAGCTTATGTGTTATTTCTGCAATTATACCTATTTTAGGTAAATCAGTTATTGATGGCACTTCTTCTAATGCATCTTCCTGACATACTATTAATAATCTATTATCATGAAATAATTCGGCTACTTCAATAACATCTTTATTCATGTCATTATCAAATTCTAATCTTAATTCATTATAAGGAAGTAATACTACTCCTCTTAGAATCATAACCGGTAGATTTGTCTTAATCAAAATAACACCTCCACTCAAATTTGATTATTATTATAGTATGAAAAAATATAAAAGTCTACATTTTATCTTTAGCTTTTTCATTTTATTCTTTTCAATTTTTGGTTATTAAAGTAATAAAAAAATACTTGATTAATATCAAGTATTTTTATTTGTTATTGAACTATTGTTGCAGTTACTGTTTCTCCTGTTAATAGTACAACATTTAAGGTAGTAACATCACTTACCTCATAAACGTTTACGCTTGGATTATCACCTGTGCAAAGAACAAAGTCTCCATCTTTAACTGCACTGAATTCAATCTCTTCTCCATCCGCATAAACTACTATTTTTCGGTCTGGAGATAGATTTAATTGATCTAAAGGTACAACCCTAATAGTATAAGATACTGCTTTCCATGTTGCATATAATGTTTGATTACTAGATAGTGTCAAACTTGTTCCAACAGCATAACCGCTTTCAGAATAACTGTTTGCACCCCATCCATTAAATTTATATCCACCGCGAGTAAATGCATTGTTTGCAAGTGTTACGTCGCAACTTCCACTTTCGTTTCCGTTATATGCTTGGAAATTACATGTTGAAGGTGATGTTGTTCCAGAACCACCATTAGCATTATATGTTAATGTTCTTGTTACAGTTTTCTTACAATTATAATAGTATTCTAAACTTGATGTAGTTAATGGTATAGATACTGATATTGTCGATCCCATTGCTGTTCCATTAGAAGTTGACTTTGAGTTTTGACTTACACCAGTACTTGTCCAACCATTTTGCATTGTTGCATTTGGTACTATTAAAGTCCCACTTGTTGCCCCATTATATAATGTTACATCTGCTGTCATATTTGAAACGGCACAACTATTTGCATTAAATTGAGCTGTAACTACTTTCTTCCATGTTGCATAATATGTCGTATTACCTGTTAATGTTACTGTTTCACCAGGCATTGTTCCACTTTCTGAAGTAGCATTTGTACCCCATCCATTAAATGTCCAAGATGCATATGTAAAGCTATTGCTTGGTAATTCTACATTACAACTATTTGCTTGTGTTGCTCCATTATATGCTACTGGTAAAGTACAAGATACACTGCTTGAACTTCCATTACCACCATTTGCATTAAATGTAGCAGTATATGTTTCAGGATTTTTCTTACAATTGTAATAATATGTTGATGTTGCTTGATCTAATGGAACTGATATAGATATAGATGTTCCAATTGTTGCTCCTTGAGTTGTAGATGAAGCACTTTCACTTACACCTAAACTTGTCCAACCATTATTCATTGTTGCGTTTGGTACTACTAAAGAACCACTTGTTCCACCATTATATAATGTCATACTAGCTGATTTATTAGCTGTTGTACAGCCATTTGCATTAAATGTAACTGTTACATTTTTTCTCCAAATTGCATAATATGTCATATTTGAGCCAAGATTTACAGTTGCCCCTGATGCTGTACCTGTTGTTGCTGATGCTGATGTTCCCCAGCCTACAAATGTCCAACTATCATGTGAAGATTCAATACTTGGTAATGTAACACTACAAGTTGTTGCTTGAGTTGCTCCATTATATACTTCTGCAATAGTACATGACAATGTATTAGTGCTTTTACTTAAGCCATTTGGATCAAGTGATAATGTATATGTTTTCGAATCTTTTTTCCAAATTGCATATCTAGTTGTGTTTCCTGTTAATGTAACACTTGTATCAGCAGAATCACCAGTTGTTGCTGATGCTGATGTCCCCCAACCTTGGAATGTCCAGCCACTATATGTATATGAATTAGCAGGTAAAGTTACATTACAACTATTTCCTGTAGTTACCTTACAGTTTGTTGTAATTGCTGTTCCTGTTCCACCATTTGCATCAAGTGTCAATGTATATGTTTTTCTACTTGTTACAATTGTACTTGGCGTATTACTTGCATTATTAGCAAGGTCTTTTACTGCACCACTTTTTAAACTTATAGTAGTTGTTCCGCTTTCACTTGCTGCTAAAGTTATAGTATATGTTCTTCCATTTTCTATATTTGATGTTGCAATATTTGCTATAGAAATATTAGAATTGCTTAAAGTAAATGCACTTGCTGAAAGTGTTGTTGTTGCAACTCCAGTTTCATTATCTACACATGTAAGTGTTAAAGTTGCAGTACTCCCGACATCAACTGTTGGTGCAGTACCAAATGTACAAACCGGTGCTACAGTATCAACTACTTGTGGAATTAAATCAATACTTACTATTTTTAATGCACTTGGCACTGTTACTGCTGTTCCAGTTAATGCATCAATCCAATCGCCATTTGGCTTCTTATAATAAATTATCATATCTGATTCTTTATCACTTGTAATTGTTTTAGATGCTAACATTATCTTTTTGGTATTTAATATTCCATCATAAATATCATTTTTATTTCTTGTGAATATGTGTTTACCTACAAGATAATTTTGAACTGCAATATCTTCAACTGAATAATCAATTCCTTCGCTAATTGAATTCCCGTTGCTGATTGTAGTTGCTATATCAATAACTTCAATATCGAATTCATTTGGAACAGTTAATGAAGCATTTGTTAAAGCATCAATCCATGTTCCATCAGCTTTTTTATAATAAATTATCATATCTGACTCGTTATTGCCTGTTAATGTTCTAGCAGCCAACATAATTCTTCTTGTTGTTAAAACTCCATTATAATTTTCATTAGTGTTTCTCGTAAACATATATTTTCCTATAATATATGTTCTTGCTTCAACATTATCTTTAGATATTACTTGAGCACTAACACTTGGAATGATAATTAATAATAGTAAAATTAACAAATTTAATATTTTTCTTTTCATTCTTTTATACTCCTTTACTTTATAAGTATATCACAGCTAGGTTTCAAATTCTATGGTTATTGTAATTATTTACATATAAAGTTTGTCTAAAAAAAGACCAAAGTTTCCTTTGATCTTTTTTTAATATTAATTTCCAGAATAAATCCATCCAGTTTCAACACATGTATATTTATATTGCATACCTGTTGATCCACTACAAGAACTCATTCCAGTTTGATAATCAGATGCAGCCCCCCATGTGTTACAACTTATTCTATTATATGTTGTTTTTGCATAACATGGTGCTGTAAGTCCATTATTGGTACATACATGCGTATTATTATCTGCAGTAACACTAACGCTACTACAAGACCAATATGCTGTGTAATTATTAGAATCAGCTGTTGCTTTAGTACGTGCTGAGCAAGATTGTACGTAAGTTGTCGTACCAGAACCATAATTTCCAGCCGTACAAACAGCTCGTTTCATCGTCCACTGATTAGTGCTTTTTGTAACTGAGACACTACAACTATTGGTTAAACCTGCTCCGTTTCTAGCTGTATATGTTTGGCTTGAAGTTATTGTAAATGTTCCAGATGGATTATTTTGTAATCCACTGACGCTATCAGATGCGGTAACTCTTACAGATACACCTGAACTTCCACCACCTTGTATTGCACAACTAATTACTGGTGCAGATGAATCTCTATATACATTTACAGTACATGAATTTGTTTTTCCTGCCCCACTTCTTACTGTTATTATTCCTGTCTTCGCATCTGTTGACCACGTATTACTTACTGATGCACATCCACTGACGCCTGCAGTGCAAGCTTGTGTTATTGTTCTTGATCCAGATGTTATCCATGTTGTTGATGCTCCTGATGCCGTTCCACATGTTGGTGTCGTCGTGTCTACATATGCCTGAACTTGACAATCTTTTGTATTTCCTGCTTTATCTGAAATAGTTATTGTTCCTGTAATATCATTTGTAAATGTTTTACTAAACGATGTTTGAGAACATCCTGAACCACCAGTTTCAGTACATGCTACGTTGATTGTTTGTGTAGTATTTCTCCATGAAGTACTGCCGTTTTCTATCGCACCACAACTTGGTGGTGTTTGATCAGTTGCATTTGCATATCGTGTTGCATTTGCTGATAACGTTATTGAGCCAGTTGTGCAACCACTTGTTGCTGTACTTGTTCCACACCAACCTATAAAAGTATATCCGGAGTTTGCAGTAGCTGATGGTAATGTTACACTACATGATGTACCACCATTGTATACATTACAAGAAGTACTTGTTGCACCAATTGATGAAACATTCATACCTTTATTAGCCGTTAACGTAAATGTTTTCTTCCACGTTGCATATCTTGTTGTATTTCCTGCTATTTGTACTAATGTACCTGCGGCTGTTCCTGCTTGACCTGTATTAGATGTTGACCATCCATTAAATGTCCAACCACTATATGAATATCCACTATTTGGTAATTCTACATCACAAGATGTTCCCTGTGTTGCCCCATTATATACTGCTGGAATTGTACATGATACT
>DFIJ01000138.1 GCA_002372775.1 Christensenella sp. UBA3700 | reverse complement strand
TTATGAATAATTTTATAATCACTCTTAGATGAAGTTAAATATGTATCTGTTAAACCAAACCAAGTTGAATTAGCATCACCAATATTTGTTATTTGAGAACTTGTAAAAAATTCTGCATCTTCACGAGTTGCTCTTTCAAGTCCCATTTTATTATAATCGCAATATTCCATTGCTTCTTGAGAGGTATAAACATGACCTTTATATTTATTCTTTACCTCTTCAACTAAATCAGGATCATATTTGCCATTTTGTATATTTTCAATGGTTTTATTAAGCATTTTAGAATACTTATTTTGATTATATTTTAATTCTTTTTGATCGTCTTCTAAATCGCCTTTTGCATCTTCAATATCTTCAGCAGAAGAATTAGGATTATTGATAATTTCTTTATCTGTTTCAATATATCCTTTTATTTCTTCAATGTATTCTTTTAATGGCTTTAATTCTGGATTAAATTGTAATGCCTCTAATTCCTTAATTTCTTTTTCTTGATAATTAGTATATTTTTTACCAGAGAAGGCTTGTTCAGCAGTTGTTAACAATTCTGCAACCATTTCAAAGAATGAAGCAAAATTCTTCTTTCTTCCAGCGTAAGTTGTAAGTATTACATCTTGATCAACTTCTTCTTTTTCATATAAAATAATTAAATGATTTTTTCTTGCATATGTATCAATAACTGATGAAGATACATATTTTTCTTGAGAAGATTCAGCCTCTGGATTATTAGATACATTACTAAATTCATAAATACTCTTATTGTCCCAAACAAAATCAAATGTATAAAGTCTTTCTTCTTCTGGAACAACTTGCTCCATATAATTATCTGATTTATCTAATAAGTATGGTGAAAGTAAAATAGCATCTGTTTTGCTTAATTTATTAGTTTTAAATTCTGGACAGTATTTATTAATTTGCATTTCTGGAACTGTATCAGAATACTTTTTTAATTCTTCTTCATATTGAGGTCCATATAAAATTTTGCCTTCCTTTAAAGCAACTTTAATGGCTTTTTTTACATCGCTTTCATCTAAAAGCAAGGTTTTTAAATTATTCTTTTTATCTTTAAATTTAAAAATCATGATTAATCCTCCATACGAAAATTAAAAGGCTAAACACAACTGAGATACAATCGACCTCAATCATATTCAGCCTTAAAATTCTGTGATTATTTATTTGATTATTTTAATAATCTTATTCCATGAAATCCCAATATGTTACAATACCAAATTCTGATGCAGAAGTATTGTAAGGCATTTGAACTTCTGAAACTTGACCAACGAATGCAGATGTATAAGACATCTTGTCAATGTTAGGTAAAGTTACATAATGTTGCATTGGATATGGAATATCAATTCTTACGAAAGTCTTATCATTTCTATAAGCAACGATACGACCTTTTCCAGTAGTACCTAAGTCGTTTAATGCAACTCTTGATACGATTCTGATTGGCTTATCAGTTTCAGCTTCAGCGTTTCCTAAGTTATGCTTAACGATGAAGTTTCTTAATGTATCAGTGTATAATGGAGAGAAACGGTCAACTAAATCTCTACCAACGAAAGTTGGAACTAAGATAGTATCTGGTAATAATGTAATGTTCATGCCGCTGTTATCTAAGTATGCTTGGAAAATACCATTGAAGAATGCAACAACTTGATCATCTGTTAAGCCATCAAAGCCCTTACCAGTTGTACCAGTATTATCGATTGTAGTAACCATAACCTTGTCATCACTATTGAATAAACCACTTGAACCAGCATTTAAACCAGTGTAAGCGATCTTTTGAACGAATAAATCCCATTCAGCAACGATTGCGTTTTGATAAATTTCTTGAATAGACTTTTGAAGTTGTAATTTCTTCATTTTTTCTAATTCAACAAATCTTAAATCATAAGCGATTTCGAATGTGAATACATTTACTCTCTTTTGGTTCATACCAGCGTTGATTCTAGGAATGTAGTTAGCGTTATTACCAACAACATTTCTGAATTCAGACATAATGCCTGCCCAGTCAACTGTATAGTATTCTACATAGTCAACAAATCCACCACCAGTTTCAACTGGAATGTCTTTGTTCCATGTAATGTAATATTGTGGTTCATATAAAGTTTTGTGTAACTTTGCTAATGTAGTAGTTAAGAAAGCGAAGTTAGCGTCATGAACCTTAGCATCTGTAATACCAGCGCTCTTCATATAGCGTGGTCCGAATGAATCTCTTAATGAGAAAGTTTTTCCTCTTTGAGAAGCAGAAATGCTATCAACAAAGAAGTTAGCCTCTACTGTAGTAGGTTTGAATCCTAAATTACTCATCTTCTATTATCTCCTTTTCCTTAATTACATTTTATAGTTGATTTCTGCAAGAACTTCATCATCGATGATTTCTGCAACGCCCATGAAGTATGCGCCTGCAACTTCATCTTCACCGTCAGCCGCAAATTTACCGTCTACTAAGTAAACAGGAGCACCTTCAACAGCTGCTGATGCAATTGCATTTGCCTTAGCAGTTTCAAAAGTTGCTTTTGCTGCTTTCTTTTCTTCAGCAGTTTTAGTCTTATCTTTGATAACTAATTCATAAGCTGTCTTAGCTGCTTGATAAGTTGCAGTAGCATCTGCAATTTCAACTGCAATGAAACCTCTTACTAATAAGTTGAATGCTTCACCAGGTAAAGTTTCAACCTTAGCATTGCTATCACCAGGATAACGATTTGCTAATTTAACATTAGTTGCTAAACAGATACCAGCAAGATCTGCTACTGCATCGTCAGCAGTTAATGTTCTATAGTGACCTGTTGTTCCGCTATATGCTAATAAGTCACCAAAATGTAATGCGTCTGTGTTTGTTCCAACATATACACCGCCTTGAACGTTGTACTTATCAGAAACAGTTGGATAGCCCTTTTTAAGTTGGGCAATTTTGTCTTTAATGATTAAACTCATTGTCTTTTTCTCCTTCTTTATTCTTTATTTTTATTCTTCTTCTTTTTTATTTTTATTACTTGCGTAATACTT
>DFIJ01000161.1 GCA_002372775.1 Christensenella sp. UBA3700 | reverse complement strand
GCTTAGAAGGCTGTTGCTCTATCCTATTGAGCTACAAGTTCAGATGGAGGAGATTTAAGATTGGCGATATTAGCGTTGGCTGAGAAAATAACTCTTAACACATATGGTACTCCTCCAAAGAGTTATTCAAATTCTATATCACAATTGTCATCATCGTCTTCAATCATCTTAGTACCAAAAAGGTCTATATCATCAAAGTCTTGATTAACTGTTTCAGCATCCATTTCAGCAATATATTCTTCTTCCATACTAATATAATTTAATATAATGTACGGGTACAAATATAATAAATAATACTGATATAGAAGAAGAATTTGCAGATATTTAACCTACTTTAAGATTTCGGGATAGTTGTTGAAGCTAATGTCAGTAGAACTATCAGTATAACTAACATCACCTCTATCTTCGTTAATCTTTTCGAGATATTTAAATCTAACTTTAACTGTACAGTCTATGTTATCTACTGAGTCAACAACAATATTTTTAATGTTATATTTATCAATTTTATACATAAGACGTTCAGGATGAGTTTCAATCCACTTAAGATTTACCTTTTCTGGAGTTACAACAGCAGTTTTATCTACAAGCATTTCTATAACATGACCTGCCTTAGCGTCGTTATAGTCATAATTGTTACTAATATGTTCAACTAATGCTTTCAGAACTAAATCTTTAGTTTCTTTTGTAGCAGCCATAAGAACTGCATTTAAAATCTTTGGATTAATCATAATTATTTATATTCATTTACAAGTTTACCAAATTTATCAAAAACATAACATTTAATAGCGTTATAGCCATAAGTTTCGATTACAATATAAAAATTATCAGTAGTATGAGTCTTAATATCGTTTTCAAAAGTTTTAATTAACTCACCTTTATTATTATAAAGACTGTTTTTATATTTAAACATATAATCAGAAACAACGAGAGGAGCACCATCGAAACAATAAGAATCGTTCGTATCAAGTATAATTTTACCAGTTTCTCCACTAACTACTACAATATCTTCACCAATAGTATATCTTGGATAACTTCTACAAGTCTTTCTACAAGAATCTAATATACTTGGTCTAATTTCTGCAATAGTTCGTTTATTTAAAACTAGAATACTCTTATTTTTATCTCCTGTATAACCATATTTTGTATAAAGAGTTCTATCAACAATTTTACCATCTTTGTACAGATGATAAAACTGTTGTTGAGAACTACTTATACCTTTACCTGGCTTAAAAGGAGAAGGTCTAAGTTCTATCATTTTTATTGGCTTTATATTTAATACCTAATTCTTTACATATCTGTTCAGAGATTTCAGGACCAAGATAACTCTTATATTCTTTTCCAGTCTTAGAACTTACTCTTATTACAAAGCAAGAACCAGAACTAGAAATATATACAGGATATTCACGACCTTTACTATCTTTCCAAGTAAACTTTGTCTTTGTAGGTTCAGCTTTAATTCGCTCCCCTTTAGAAGAAATGAATGTGTTGCCACTACGAATATAAGTCTGAGCATTAGCTACTAATCCTATGCACAATGTTAATAACAATAATGCAAATAATCTTCTCATCTGTATCATAATTCAATTCTTTTAGGACTACCAATCATACGATTTTTAGCAAAGTTAATTACTGCAAGAGCATAAGCTCTTCTTTCACTTGTTGTACTGATAGTAAGCGGATGAGTAAGTTTATCACGCTTATTAGTTGAACTATAAAAATAAATCATAGTTGTAAATTTTAAGTTGTTTTTATTAAAGATTTTGTTTTATTAAACTTAGAAGATGTATATCGCAACAACAAAGATAAAGTAGATAATCTTGTACCTTACGGCTTTGATTCCGAAAATCTAAATCATCCTTGCTGCTGCGATTGTTAATATGCTACACACAATTCTTTCTACGGGCGTGCTGATGCTAGTATTTCATCCAACAATTACCTTTCCAAACTAACTTATGATTGTCATACTTAGCAAGGAAATTATTACAATGAAATCCAAGTTCTTGCACTGCTGCTTTAATTGTTTGTCCTGTAAGAAGTATTACAGTTTCTAATTTACTGTTTGCCATAGTTGTAAGTATTAAAGATGAAAATTAATTTTGTTGTATATCCTGAGGATTGTTAGTCCTCAGGATTATGTTTTAAATAACATTAAAGTTGAGTTTATTGAAACAATATTTAGCATATGTATCAGTGTGACCGATGTTAGTTGTAATAGCTGAAACACCATTAATCTTCTCGTCAATAACTTTATTGTCTTGCCAAATAAATTCTACATGCTCATCCCAATATTCTGCTACTTCATCTATTGTACCTTGAAATAAGATGTTGCCATTCATATCTATGATACTTGTACTGAGAATGACTCTACGATAGTCTCTTTTATTGTATTTCTTATCAAAATCACCGTATGTCATATCGTTTGTACGTCGAAGATAGTTAATGAGTTCCATACCCTGTTTCTTAGATTCTTCTGAGTTATATTGAATGTTGTACCAAAACCAATTAATAAACTGGTCTTTATACAAACGTTCAAACTCTTTCATACCAACCATGCCAGAGCAAGTGGTAATAGTGTTGATAATTTCTTCTTGTGTCATTGTTGTAGTTGTAAAGTTGAAGATGATTAAGAACATAATCTTTGATACTCATCCAAGTTTATAGAGTTGGCATTATTTAGAGTTATTACTTATAAGATTTAAACGTTCTTAATAATAATGTGATAAATGATAAATGAGAGGATTAAAGGTATGAAACCAGAGATAATGAGAGTGAATGAGAGAGAAATAGTGAGAATAGGCATTATTAATTGAGATGATGATGAGAGATGTGCTGAGAGTTTGTGCAAAAGTGTGCGCAATGGAACTGCCACACATAATCATACTTATCCTCAAAACTCTCCATATAATCCACATTTTGCACAACAATTTGCACAACTTGCTCTTAATTTGCATTTATGTGCAACACAATGCGCAAACAAAATGGAAATCATACTATTACTTTTACACAAGTATGCAATCGTTTGCACAAAGTATTGCACTAAATGCTTAACCTAAAACTACAACAAACAAACTATTTCTAATCCCAGAGATGCTTCAAATATTCATTTTCCACATCATCATTATCATATTGAATTTCCTCTTCATTGAGGATTTCCTCTTGTAGCTCTTGTTCATATTTCTTGTTCATAATGCGAAATTTCTTTTGATGCCATTACTGCAATTACAATAAACAAAGATGCTACACATTTGGCTACAAATGTTCCACAAGCTGGTTCATCATACCAAACCAATACCAATGCACACAGTACTAATGCTGTTACAAAGGTTTTTAGTAAAACTTTAATTCCATACATAGTTATAATATTTTTAATTAATAATTATTGAAGTAAGATGAACAAATTAAATACTTATTAGACAAGAATGCTTATCTGATTTGTTTCCATTGTCATCAAGATTTGGTTCTTTGATTTCTGTAGAAGTTGGTTCTTTGATTTCATTAGAAGGGTGAAATCAAGCAAAATCATTTGTGGCAATAGTGGAACTATCAAGGTAACCACTACTACCACAATGAATGCTGATGATGCCACAAAGGACACCATCAGCAAGAGGACATTAGAAGCCAAGAGCACGGTCAAGACGAGCAGCAACACGTTCATCAAGTTTCAAGGACTTGATAGTCTTGATGTAACCTGTGTTCTCG
>DFIJ01000154.1 GCA_002372775.1 Christensenella sp. UBA3700 | reverse complement strand
CTATGGGTAAAATCAAGTCTTTTTTATAAAATTTTACTAAATTATATGGAAAAATTATAAATTTTCTGAATAAATTACATTAATTTCTTGTTCATCTGGAATATTTTGAACAATTATGTATCCAGAAGACTTTTCAAGATCATTTAGTTTCATATATTTCGTATAAGCGTAATTGAAATAATCACCTAAAGCTAATGTGTTATTTTCTAGCACAAAAGTTACACCTGTATTTATTTGTAGGTATATTTTGCCTAAATTTCCTTCACTTGCTTCTTCAAAAGTAATACTTGGAATCAAAGTAGCAAATCTTGCATTAACAAAAGAAAGACCTTCTGCCTCAGTAACAATATTTGAAAGCCAACCAATTTTACAGAAAGCGCCAAGTTGAACTGTATCAATCAATGTACCAGAAATGATTGTTACATAAGGATATTTAACTTCAGTAACAAGCTCTAAAACCTTTAGTTCTCTATCTAATAATGCATAAGAACCATCAGTTAAAGGCATAGCAAACTCTGGAGTTCTTTTTGAAACATTAATACTTACTTTTGATGGAAATTTTCTCTCAATAGAAATTACTTTAACATAAGGATGTAATGATTCTATATTTGACATTGCCACATCTTCAGCCAAACTAAACATATTAGAATGCAAAACAATCTTACTATCTTCGATAATTTGAGCTTCTTCTGAAGCAGTTAAATGTAAATCAGATGTAGCCTCAACGGTAATAGAATTAACCATAAATAACAAACTGGTAATAACAATCAATGCTATTACAGTAAAGATTACTATTAAAGAAACTAGAGCCTTTTTATTCATTTATACCCAATTTTCCTTATTTATAAGAAATAAAGCTATTAGTTCTACCAACCAATAGCCTTACTCTAATCTACTTTTTAGTATCAAATCTCGGACATTTAATACTATTCTTCTTAATTAATTAACCAAAGATTTCCCCTACTTTATCGCATAAACCATCAAACCAGTTTGTTGTTGTATCATATTCATAATCAACAACCTTAGCTGTTTTTTCTAATACTTCAGAATTACCATTTTGATCTACAGTATAGTAAACTGTATCAGCTGAATATGCAGCAGTAGCAGCAGTAGCAGCGGATACTTCTGTAGCACCTGTAGCAGCAACAACATTTACGATAATTAAAGTTGCGCATACAGCAATAATAAAGAAGTAAACTGCGATAAGTAACTTTGTCATCTTATTCTTTGATCTACTCTTTTGTGGAGCAATCTTTTCATACTCTGGAGCATAAACAGCTTGATCCATTGAAGAATATTGATATGAAGCTACGTTATTTTGTGCTTGAGCGTAATAGTTTTGAGCTTGATATCCTGTTGTATATGTTGGTTGATAAGTATTTGCATAATTATATGTAGGTGCTTGATATCCAGCATTAAATGTTGGTTCTGCATATGTAGCATTGTTAGCATATGTTTGATAATTTTGAGCTTGTTGATATGAAGGTGCTTGTTGATATGAATTAACTTGTTGATTCATATATTGAGCTTCATAGTTGTTAACAGGAGCTACATTATCGCTAACTGGTGCTTGCATATAAATATCATTTGGCACTTGATATGTAGATCTAATATTAGGAGTATAGTTTGGAACTTCTGAGTAATTAGATACTCTACCAGAATATGCTGAATATGAATTGTATTGAGGAACTGATGTTTCTCTTCTTTGAACTCTATCAATTGTTGTTGATTCGTACATATTCTAACCCTCCTTTATACTCTTTCTACGATTCTTAGCTTTGCGCTTTGAGATCTACTGTTATTTTCTAATTCTTCTTCTGAAGGAAGAATTGGATGTCTTGTTATAATTTCTACTTCCTTTCTCTTGTTACATGTACAGATAGGTTGATTTGGTGGACAGATACAATCTTTTTCTAAATATTGGAAAGTTTGTTTAGCGATTCTATCTTCTAGCGAGTGGAATGTTATAACACATAACCTACCGCCAACATTTAATCTTAAAGCAAACTCTTCTAACGCTTCAGATAAACCTCTAAGTTCACCATTTACTTCAATTCTTATTGCTTGGAAAGTTCTCTTACAAGGATTTCCACCTTTCCATCTCAATTTTGCAGGATATGAATTTAATACTATATCTGCAAGTTGAAGTGTTGTTTTAATTGGAGCTTTTTCTCTTTCTTTAACAATGTTAAAGGCGATTCTTCTAGATAATTTGTCTTCACCATATTTATAGATAACATCTGCTAGTTCTTTTTCTGAATAAGTATTTACTACATCGTAAGCAGATAATGTTTGAGATTGATCCATTCTCATATCAAGAGGCGCATCTGCATTATAAGAAAAACCTCTTTCACTGTTATCTAATTGATAAGAAGAAACTCCTAAATCTAAAAGCACTCCATCAATCTTATCTATATTGTATTTTTCAAGGTGCGATAGCGAATTTTTAAAATCATCATGTATATAGATTATCTTATCGCTATATTCTTCAAGTCTTTTGCTAGCAGCAGCTAATGCTTGTTCATCTTTATCAACTGCTATCAATTTACCTGTTGTTAATCTTTTTACTATTTCACTTGAATGGCCACCGCCTCCAAGAGTTCCATCGAGATATATTCCATTAGGCTTAATATTTAATCCCTCGATACATTCATTAAGCATTACAGGGACATGTTTGAATTCCATATTATAAACCTATAACGATGTCATCAAGACCTGTTCTTTCAGCATCTGCCTCATCCTTTAACCATTGTTCTTCAAGTTCTAGGCAATCTGCTTCATAATCAGCTTTGTTCCAAACTTGGATTTGAGAACCAGCACCGATCATCAATATCTCTTTACCAATATGTAAATCTCCCATTTGTTTAGAAGAGATGATAAATCTACCTTGTGTATCTACCTTGCTAGCTTCAATTCTAGATAAATAATATCTTGCAATCTTAGACTCGCGAGTCTCTGTTAATACCATCTTGCTTTGTAATTGATCGATTAACTTATCTGCTACACTCTTTGGAAGAATTGTTAAGAATTTGGAATTTAGTGTCTTTAAAATATAAACTTCTGAAACTTCATCAGTTGTAGATGCATAACATTCTCTGTACTTCGCTGGAAATCTAAAACGATTCTTATCGTCAGCTGTTAACTCTACAGAACCTGAGAATCTAAACTCGCTCATATCAACCCCTCCTTATTTATCGTCACATTCATTATAATAAAGATTTTCGCAACTGTCAATATTATTTTCCATTTTTTTCCACCATTTTTTCAAAAATTTTAAAATTGCCATTTTTTCGCCTTATGTGTCGATAATATAGTGGTTTAACCCCTGTTTACTGAGTTATCCACATAGTTATCCACATTTCCACATTAGAATTATTTTTTCTAGAATTACCAATTGGTGGAGCAAAGTGGAAAATATGCTTTTATTCTATAGAATAACGAAAAAAAAATCAACCCTTTTCAGAGTTGATTGAAAAATAATTTTCCATAAGTTTATTCTTCGTAAATTGTAACCAAGTGGTGATCCACTTGATCGCAAGCTGTTAAATAGTAATCTATTCCATTGATGTTTTTGTATGGGAATGTTTTACAAACATCACCGTGCAAATGACCATAAACAACCTTATCGATTTTATGCTCTTCAAAAAGTTTTGTGAATTCGTTTTCTTGGTAAGATAAATCGAATGGTGGAAAATGAAGCATACAGATTACTCTATCTCCTTCCTTTCTTTCCTTCTCCATTGCTTCTAAAGACAAATTCAATCTTGGTATTTCATGCTTTTGCAAAATTCTCTTATCTTCTTCAGTGGCATTTGGGTAAACGTTCCAAAGTCTTGTTCCGCACACAAGCACGTCATTAAAACGCAAGCAATTATTATAAAGTGGGATAATATTTTTTGGAAGCCAAGCTTTCATCTTAGCCATTGATGACCACCAATAATCATGATTACCTTTGCCAATAACAATCGTTCCTGGCAATGCAGCCAATGCATCAATGTCTGCTTTAGATTCTTCAAAGTTATTTCCCCATGAAATATCCCCAGCAACAAGAACTATATCGTCCTTAGTTACTTTCTTTTTCCAATCCTCACAGATAATATCCCAATAATTATTCCAGTGTTCACCAAAAATTGTCATTGGTTTATTTACAGTGAAAGATAAATGCGGATCACTAATTGCAAAAACCTTCATGCCTCTATTTTATGTTAAGCGCGATTACAAACGCAATTATAATTTTTATCTTGATCTAACTTTGCGCAATATATTTTAAATATTATCTGAACGAACAACGCGCTAAGTATTATCGAAACAAATTCACGCGGAAGATTTTAATAATATCTTGATCAAGAATCAGGCGCGCAAATATTAAAATCAAGAATATGTAATGATAAATTACGCATATAGAAATTAATGACATGTATTTTAAATATCTATTAGTTAGTCTTTTATTGCGTACATATAGGCATACGCAAAATCAACATGTACATGCAAAAAAATACGCGCATCAAGAATGCGCGTAATTCAACACATCCGCAAATTATTACACATGTATTATATTTCGCGATTTTTATTAAAATTATTAATTAGAGTTTCGATTTTTTCAAGAACTAGTTCCTTCCCTGTTTTATTCAAAGATGAGGTTGGAACAATCTCTGATTTATCTTTATTGAAAGCTTTAGATATTATATCTAATTGCTTGTTCATTTGAGCTCTAGATAACTTATCTGATTTTGTAGCAATAATAAAGTATGGCTTTCCGTAATGCTCTAAATAAGCTGCCATATGTAAATCCAAAGGAGATGGATCATGTCTAATATCTACTAAAAGAGCTACTCCAGCAAGTTCCAAAGATGTTGTTAAGTAAGAACCAATCAACTTATCCCATGAATCTTTATCCTCTCCGCCAACTTTAGCAAATCCATATCCTGGAAGATCAACAAGCATAAATGATTTATTTAATTCAAAGTAATTAATTAATCTTGTTCTACCTGGTATTGAAGACGTTTTTGCAAGCGATTTATTATTCGCGATAAAATTAATAAATGATGACTTTCCAACATTAGATTTTCCAGCAATTGCAATCTCTGGTTTTCCAAAGTCTTTCATCTGAGAAATTTGTCCTATACTTGTTACAAAAACTGCTTGTTTAATTTCCATTTTTACCTCAACAAAAGTAGTATAACATAAAGTATTAAAAATACCAAACTGTGACAAAACAAATTAGATTTATCTAATTTAATTAATTATTAAGCAAAGTGTGACAACAAAAAAAATAGTCCTGGAACTTGTAATTCCAGGACCAAATTATCACAATTTTTCTAGGCTGATTTTTTAGTAATTTCAGGCTTATTTTTCTTTAAAATTACATCCTTTGTGATGTGTATTTTTTCAATAGAATCATCAGATGGAATATCATACATTAGGTTAAGCATAATGCCTTCCAAAATTGATCTTAATCCTCTTGCGCCAGTGTTTAATTTAATAGCTTGTTTTGCAACCTCTCTTAAGGCATCGTCATCAAATTCAACATCTACGCCATCCATCTTAAATAACTTCTTATATTGCTTGATTGTAGCGTTCTTTGGTTGTGTTAAAATGCTTATTAAAGCTTCTTCAGACAACGCATCAACACCTACTACAATTGGAAGTCTTCCAACGAACTCTGGAATTAAGCCGAAATTGATTAAATCCTCTGGAGTAATCTCTGAGATTAACTTAGAGTAATTAGCAGGCTCATTTGAGGCTAAAGTAGCTCCAAATCCCATTGAGTGACCATGAGCTCTATTATCTATAATCTTGTCAATGCCTACAAATGCACCAGCACAGATGAATAAGATATTAGTTGTATTGATTTGAATACATTCTTGTTGTGGATGCTTTCTTCCGCCTTGTGGTGGAACTGAAGCTGTAGTAGATTCAATAATCTTTAATAAAGCTTGTTGAACACCTTCGCCACCTACATCACGTGTAATAGATGTATTCTCACCTTTCTTAGCAATCTTGTCGATTTCATCGACATATACAATTCCAAGTTCAGCTCTCTTTACATCACCATCAGCAGCTTGTATTAATTTTAGAAGAATATTTTCTACATCATCACCTACATAACCTGCTTCTGTAATTGTAGTAGCATCAGCAATAGCAAATGGAACGTTTAATATCCTTGCTAATGTCTTAGCAAGTAATGTCTTACCACAGCCTGTAGGTCCTAAAACAAGGATATTAGATTTATCTAAATCTACACCATCGTCTGACTTACTATTGATTCTCTTATAGTGATTATATACAGCTACAGATAAAACTTTCTTAGCTTCGTCTTGACCAACGATATATTCGTCTAATTTTTCTTTAATTTCCTTTGGCTTTAATAATTGTAAACCATCTTTCTTTTTATCTTCTTCCATGTCTAATTCGTCAGCCTTAATCATGTCAGCACAGAATTTAACACAAGAATCACAAATGCAAAGATCGTTTGCACTATTTTGGAACATTCTATTTACTTCACTTTCTGACTTACCACAGAATGAACATCTTTTTT
>DFIJ01000012.1 GCA_002372775.1 Christensenella sp. UBA3700 | reverse complement strand
AAAGATAAATCTGTTAAGTTATCTAACAAAGAATGTGAAATTCTTAGATATATGTTTGAGCGCCCAAAACAAGTTGCCGAAAAAGATGCACTAATCAATAAAGTTTGGGGCTTAGATAATGAGTTTGAATCTAATTCGCTTGAAGTTTTCATTTCTTTCCTAAGAAAGAAGGTAGCTTATGTTGATGCAGATTTTAATATCCAATCAATAAGAGGTGTTGGTTACCAACTTCAACCAAAAGATGAATCTATTTAAACAGTTACACTTAAAGTTTTTGATAATTCCATTAATTGCCGTAGGCTCATTGCTTGCAATAACATTCTGCACTATTTTTGGTATTACATATTTCTCAACAATGTCAGATATAGACAAAATGTTAGAAGAAGCATCTATTTCTGCAAGTGCAACTCCACAATCAAATAAATATTTATATATCGTGTTTACTACAGAAAAAGATGGAAAATCTTCTTATAACTATCACAACTTCTTTAGTTTTAAAGACGATGAAGTTTCTTCGATAGTAAGCCAAGTAGTAGAGAGCGATTCAAGCACCTTTATGATTAATGGAAGACATTTTAATTATGCTCATAAAGGCCCATATCTTAACGACAGAGAGCAATCCGTTACTATTTACTATATCGTAGAAACTACAGACCAATATAATACAATTAAGACCTTAGCAATAACCTTGTTAACCGTTTATATTGTCAGCTTAGTAATTATTGCTGGATTAAGTTATATCCTTGCATATAATGCAACAAAACCAGTAAAGGACGCTTTCGAAAAGGAAAGAGATTTAGTTGCTAATGCTTCACATGAATTAAAAACGCCACTAACAATTGCTAGAACAAATCTAGAATTAATCGCTTCAGATCCTAACACAACGGTGGCCGAGAATATTAAATGGCTTGAAAGCGCTAGATATCAAATTGATAGAATGAACAATTTAATTCTTCAAATGCTTGAACTTTCTAAAATGGAAAGAGATGGTTATACCGTTGAAAAGTCTGATATTAATATAAGCGAATTAATTGAAGGTATTCTATTATCTTTCGAAGCAGGCTGCTATGAAAACAACATAAGATTCGTAGAAGATATTCAACCAAATATCGAATATAAGTGCAATAAAGTCGAAACTGAAAAGTTAATTACTATACTTGTAGACAATGCCCTAAAGTATACTCCTCGTGGCGGAGAAATCGCCGTTGTTATGGCAAAAACTCTTAAGGACATTTCTATAAAAGTTACTAATACGGGAGAAGGTATTCCACCTGAGAAAGTAGCTAAAATTTTCGAGAGATTTTATAAACTTGATGAAGCCCACAAAGAGTCTGGTAATAGTTTTGGTCTAGGATTAAGTATCGCAAAATTAATCGCAACATCAATGGGTGGCGATATTAAGTGTTATAGCGTTGTTGGGGAATATACTACTTTCGAAATCATTCTTCCTATTCGTTAGGCTTTATTATAAAGTTTCTTGGCTTGACTAGTCATCTCGCCGTTTTCTTCATAAACAACTAAATCTTCTATTTTTAATCCAGGAGCACCGAATTTCTGCGCTTCCACTATAAATGTATCAACTTGCTTAGATCTTTTTGGATATATTAGAGTTATTTTCTTTGGCTCTAGATGATTATTTACTAAAGAAGAAATAACTTCTGCAAGTCTCTCACTCTTATGAATCATGTAGAATTTTCCAGAATACTTTAATATACTTGAAGCACTCTTAATGATATCTTCTAATGTGCATGTAGATTCCGTTCTAGATATTGAGATTTCTGGAATATCAGATGTTTCTCCGGCACTCTTTTTAAAATATGGCGGATTACAGCAAACAACTTTTACAGATTCTTTCCCTATTATATTTGGAATATTTTTAATATCGTCATTAATAATTGTGATTTTATCTTCAAGTTCATTTAGTTCAACATTTCTTCTAGCAAGTTCAGCCATAGTTTCTTGTATCTCTACACCTATAGCTTTTTGGGCTCTTGTCTTTACTAATGCCAAGATTGCAATAACGCCAGTGCCTGTGCCAAAATCAACTATTGTGTCTGATTTAGAAGCCCTAACTAGGTTCGCAAGAAGCACAGCATCTGACGAAAAACAATATAAAGAAGGCTTTTGTATGATATGCAAATCCTCATACTCTAAATCATCCAACCTTTCGTCGTTTAATAACTTCACTTCTCTCATAGGTCTATTTTAACACAACTATTTGACAATTATATATATTTAACACTATAATAAACACACAATTTATGGCTCATTAGCTCAGTTGGATTAGAGCGTTGCGCTACGGACGCAAAGGTCGGGGGTTCGAGCCCCTCATGGGTCACCAAAAGAGAACAGCGCGCTTCACTTTAAACAACACATCATTTTACTAAGTGATAGTTATGCTATTGTGGTGCGTTATCCGAGATAATCTTTGATTTGACAATACGAAAGTATTGCCATTTTTTTAGGTTCGATTGTTTACGTCAAAATAATACACCACTCAAAGTAGAGCCACAGCATGGTTCTATCCGCGAATTTCCGCGAGCGAGGGGTTTCGACTCTCAATGTTTATTTGAGTAAGGAACTAATTTATTTTTTGACGTTCACGAAATTTCTCTTAAATTAATCGACACATAAGCAAGAAAAATATGAGGCCAAATTTGACCTCATATAGCCTAATTCCAACTTTTGGGATACACATCAAATATTATTTCATTCTCTTAACGAAGTGATTGGAGTGACATATACACCATCAGGCCTTTTATATGCCGCATTTGTTAATCCGCAAATTACACATAGAGATTTTGCTGGAACTCCTCCTTGTCGAATAATCAAATCGTTAATTCTAATTAGATTCTTTGCGGCCTCTTCTATTTGATTTGCCCCAAGTTTAATTTCGATACCGCACCATGCCCCATCTTCCATTTCTATAATCGCGTCTATCTCATTATTCTCATAATCTTGGTAATGATATAGTTTTGCTCCAAAAGAAGCAACATATGTTAACAAATCTCGTTCAACAAGTGATTCGAAAAGAAATCCTAAATATTCTAAATCGTTCAACAATTTTTCTTTTGTTATATTTAAAAGTGCACATGCTAATGATTGGTCTACAAAATGTCTTTTCTCGCTTTGCTTAACTCTTAACGAAGAACGCAATTTGTTTGAAAATGGTGGAATATTTTCAATTAAGTAAAGCCTATTAAACAAATTTAAATAATCTGTAATCGTATCAATATTTATATCATCTAAATCTTTTTCTTTAATATCATTTTTTAATGTCTTATTTGTAACTGTTGTTGATTCATTTCTTGCAAGAGACCTCAATAATAGTTCTACCTTATGACCATCTCTCTTTATATTATCAACCCTATATATATCTTCACTTAAAACTGTTTTTATATATTCTTTTGAGAGAAGCATCCCTTGCTTTTCATTCATACCTATTGTTGAAGGCCAACCGCCTACCAACACATAATTAATTATTCTATCTAAGCTAACTTCTCCTATAAATTGATCTTTTGCAACGTTTTCACATACATCTTTTAACGATATTTTTCCATCAGAATACCCGCTTTCAAAAAGTGACATTGGTCGCATCTTTAATCTTGCTATTCTACCAGTTCCAGAGTGAACATATTTATCTTTGTTGACTGTTGCTGATCCCGTAAGGATGTATTGCCCTTTTTCTATAGTTTCATCAACTTTGCCTCTAACAGCATCCCATATGCTTGGAGCTTCTTGCCATTCATCAATCAATCTTGGTTTCTCGCCGACTAGCGCCAATTCCGGATTTAACATCGCAAGCTGCTTGTTGTTAAAATTGCCTTTTGGATCAGCAAGCAAAAATTCACTGTTTGAATGATATTTACTTGTCCAGGTTTTTCCACACCATTTTGGGCCTTCAATTAAAACTGCTCCAAAGGCTTCTAAATATGTATCAATTATATTATCTATGATTCTTTGTCTATAATTATCTATTTTCATATTATACCTCTGATAAAATAGTAGCATAATCCGATTCAATTTTCAATATTGTTCCGAATGTTTTACGAATATTATTCCGAAGCTTTTTTAATTTTCAATCCGAGAGTTTATTGCAAAACACTAAAATGAAACGACATCACATGTCACTATAAACATTACTCTAATTGACAACTTTATAATTAATTATACAACAGCTAGTTCTTTACTATCTGCTACCATTAAAATTTGATGTTTTGCTCGATTTCTTCCGACTTTCTACAAACTAAAAAGCTCTGCTTTTTAATCCGTTCGTGAAATCTGTCCTGTTGGGTTCACCAGAATAGTACCAACGCATAAAATAC